>NZ_LJHP01000019.1:0-2530 GCF_001295965.1 Blastomonas sp. AAP25 | reverse complement strand
TGTGAAGGGTTTCGGGCGCTTGCGTACGAAAGCCTCCAGTGCAGGAACCCGCGGGCCCCGCGCGCAGGTCTATGGGTAAAGCGGCTTTGGGATGGTTTTTGCGGGTAAGCGCAGCCGATCCGGCGGTGTCGCTGTTGGCCTGATCAACGTGATTTTGTGCGGTGTCAGACTGCTAGCGGCGTTGGTTTTGCTGGCCAGTGTGCCCTGCGCCCGGCTTAAATCCGGGATGGGCACGCGCTGGGTCATCGGTCGGGACACCATGGGTCCGACCGTCGTGCAGGGCGAGCCATGCCGGATCATGGCGCGTGTCTCCGGGCCGAGGATACTGGGGGTGGCGGTGCACGCGGTTGGTAGCAACGGGCAAAGGTCTCGATGATGGTCATGTGCCCGCCGCAGCATGGGCATGGCGGGCGATGGTCGGGCGGTTCTTCCGGTTCGGGCTCCTCGACCGGCGCAGCGCCCCCCAGGAGACTGCGGGCGAGCGCCATGGCGTCCTTGTGCGTCGAACTGGCGAGCAGGCCGTAATGCCGGATGCGATGGAAGCCGCGCGGCAGGACGTGGATCAGGAAGCGGCGGATGAACTCGTCCGTCGCCAGCGTCATGACCTGCTGGCGTTCAGCCCCGCTGCGACGGTAATCCTTGTAACGGAACGTCACGCTGGCATCGTCGAAGGCAAGGAGCCGCTGGTTCGAGATGGCGACGCGGTGGGTGTAGCGCGAGAGATAGGCCAGCACCGCCTGCGGCCCGGCAAAAGGCGGTTTGGCGTAGACCACCCAGCGCTTCTTCCGGATCGGCGACAGATGCCGGAGGAAGACCTTGCGTGTCGCGAGGCCCGCCAAGGTGTTGAAGAAGGCCAGCTTGCCGGCATCGTACAATGCCAGCAGCCGGGTGAGGAACAGCCGGCGGAACAATGCGCCCAGCACACGCACTGGTAGAAGGAACGCCGGGCGCGACGAGACCCACCGCTTGCCGTCTGGCGTGATACCCCCGCCGGGCACGATCATGTGCACATGCGGGTGATGGGTCAGTGCCGATCCCCACGTATGCAATACGGCGGTGATGCCGACGCGCGCGCCGAGGTGCCTGGGATCGGCGGCGATGGTCAGCATCGTGTCCGCAGCCGCGCGGAACAGCAGGTCATAGACCACCGCCTTGTTCTGCCACGCGATATCCGCGACCTCGGCCGGCAGCGTGAACACGACGTGGAAGTATCCCACGGGCAGCAGATCGGCCTCGCGCGCGGCCAGCCAGGTGCGCGCCGCCGCACCCTGGCACTTGGGGCAATGCCGGTTGCGGCAGGAGTTGTAGGCGATCCGCCAGTGCCCGCAGTCGTCGCAGGCCTCGACGTGACCGCCAAGGGCTGCGGTGCGGCAGGTCTCGATCGCCGTCATGACCTTGAGCTGGCCGAGGCTCAGATGGCCGGCATGGGCTGCGCGATACGCGGGCCCGGCACTCCGCAAGATGTCGGCGACCTCGATCGAGGTGCGCACCGGTTCAACCGGGCGGCGATGCCGTTCGCTTGGGGCCTTCCATCAGGCTGAAGATGCGGTCGAGCGGGCTCGCCACCGCCTGCATCGTCCTGGTCGATACCTTGGTGTAGATGGCGGTGGTACCGATCTTGGTGTGCCCAAGCAGGACCTGGATCACGCGGATGTCGACATCCTGCTCGAGCAGGTGAGTGGCAAAGCTGTGGCGCAGGGTATGCGGGCTCACGCGTTTGCGGATCCCGGCGAACTCAGCCGCCTCATGCACGGCGCGGTGCAACTGGCGTGCCGAGATCGGGTCGGTGCAACTGCGCCCCGGGAATAACCAGCCGTGCGGTAACATGACCCCGCGCCGCTTGCCTTCACGCCACCATTGCCGAAGCAGATCCAGCAGATGCGGCGAGAGCATGGCGTTACGATCCTTGCGCCCCTTGCCCTGCTCGACCCGGATCAGCATGCGCGTGCTGTCGATATCGTCAACCTTCAGGTGGGCAATCTCGGACACGCGCAGACCCGCGCCATAGGCCACGCCGAACGCTGCCTTGTACTTGATGCCCGGTGCAGCCTCGATCAGCCGCGCAGCCTCCTCGACGCTCAGAACCTCGCGCAGCTTGGGTGTGCAGCGAACGACAACAAGTCCCAGTGCCATCTCCGGCCGCTTGAGGGTTATACCGAACAGGAAACGCAATGCCGATACAGCCCCGTTGATGGTTGCTGGACTGATGGCACGCTCATGCTGAGCGATCTGATAGCGCCGGAGGTCTTCGATCGTGGCCGTATCGGGTGGTCGGCCGAGAAACGCGGCAAATGACCGGACGTGCCGGATATAGTCCTTCTGCGTGTGCTCCCCAAAGCTACGCATCGTCATGTCCTGCAACATACGCTCGCGCAAGGCATTGTTCGGGGCAGCGGTAGTGATGGTATCCATGGTGCGTTCCTTTCCGTTGAAGGAACTCCACCCTCACAAGCGACTTCGCCGCTCTCAAAGCCTCAACAATACTACGCTACGTCACCCCAAGCGACTCTCCCGCGAAGCGGGTTCGTGC
>NZ_LJHP01000018.1:0-12115 GCF_001295965.1 Blastomonas sp. AAP25 | reverse complement strand
CCCCCCCCTCGCAGCCGTGGACACCCCTCCGTCAGTCCTGCGGACTGCCACCTCCCCTTGCAGGGGAGGATTTGAAGGGAAGAACCGCTCAAAAAAGGGTCGAACACTTGCGTCTTTTCCTCACCGCTTCCTGCCTCGCGCTCTCGCTGGCCGCCGCGCCTGTTTTCGCCCAGAACAGTGCGCCTCAGCCGCAGCCGATCGTGGATATCGTTCCCGCAGCGCGCGACATCGCCTTCCCAGGGGTGATGACGCTGGAGGTGGATGCGACCGATATCGACCGCGCCATCTTCTCGATGAAGCAGACCATCCCCGTGCCGCCAGAGGCGCGCACGGCGGGGCGTTTCACATTGCTCTATCCGCAATGGCTGCCGGGCAATCATGCCCCGCGCGGCGAGATCGAGAAGCTGGTCGGCCTCAAATTCTCGGCCAATGGCAAGCCGCTCGCCTGGCAGCGCGATTCGCTCGACGTGAACGCCTTCCACATCACCGTGCCGTCCGGCGCGCGCGAGGTGGTGGCGAATTTCCAGTTCGTCAGCCCCACCGCGGCCAACCAGGGGCGCGTCGTGGTCGCGCCCAAGATGATGAACCTGCGCTGGAACAACGTCTCGCTGTATCCGGCGGGCTATTTCGCGCGCAACATTCCGGTCGATGCGATCGTCACCTGGCCCACCGGCTGGCAGGCGGGCAGCGCTATGCGCGCCAAGCGCAGCTCAAACAGTTCTGGCGGCGCGAAGATTGCCTATGAACGCGTCGATTTCGACACTCTGGTCGACAGCCCGATGTTTGCGGGCGCGCATTTCAAGAGCTGGCCGCTGTCCGACAAGGTCACGCTCAACGTCGTTGCCGACGCGCCCGAATTCCTCGCAGCCACCCCCGACCAGATCGAGGCGCACAAACGGCTGGTGGCCGAGGCCGAGCACCTGTTCGGCGTGCGGCACTATGACCGCTACGACTTCCTCCTTTCGCTGTCGGACGAGATGAGCGGAATCGGCATCGAGCATCATCGCAGCAGCGAGAACGGCGTGGGAACCGGCTATTTCACCGACTGGGCCAAGGGTCCGGGATCGCGCAACCTGCTGCCACACGAGATGACACACAGCTGGAACGGCAAGCACCGCCGTCCGCAGGGCATCTGGGCGCCCGACTTCCGCCAGCCAAGCCGCGACGACCTGTTGTGGGTGTATGAAGGGCAGACCCAGTTCTGGGGTTATGTGCTGGGCGCGCGCTCCGGATTGTTCAGCTATCAGGAGACGCTCGACGCCTTCGCCAACATCGCTGCCGGGCTTGATCGCCGCACCGGGCGCGAATGGCGGCCGCTGGTGGACACCGCGCACGATCCGATCATCGCCGCGCGCCGCCCCAAGGGGTGGGCGAGCTGGCAGCGCAGCGAGGATTACTACAACGAGGGCATGCTGGTGTGGCTGGAAGCCGACCAGATCATCCGCCGCGAATCGGGCAACACCCGGTCGCTGCAGGACTTTGCGCGCAGCTTCTTTGGCGGGCGTGAAGGCGACTGGGGCGTGGTGACCTATGAACTGCCCGATGTCGTTGCCGCGCTGAACGCGGTCCAGCCCTATGACTGGCAGGCGTTCCTGCAGAGCCGCGTCTATCAGGTGACCACAGAGGCGCCCAAGCAGGGTCTGGTGCTGGGCGGCTATGAACTGGTCTATGTCACCGAGCCCAGCGCCTATATCAGATCGGGCGAGGCGGCGTCGGGTTCGACCGATCTGAGCCATTCGATCGGGCTGGTTGTCGAGAAGGACGGCAAGATCGCGCAGGTCATCTGGGGCAGTTCCGCCTTTGATGCCGGGATGACGGTGGGCGACCAGATCACCGGCGTTGGCGGGCGCGATTATTCGGCCGAGATGCTCAAGGCTGCGGTCGCGTCCACCAGCCAGGGCGGCAAGGTCGAACTGCTGGTCAAGCGCGGCAAACGCTACCGCGAAACCACGCTTTCCTATACCGGCGGCTTGCGCTATCCGGCGCTCCGCAAGACGGGGCAGGGCGAAACCGGCCTTGACCGGCTGCTTGCGCCGCAAACCCGCTGAACGCTGAAGAACGGGCACGTCGTTCAGCGGCAAACCAGAACAAAGGCCTCCATCCTTATGCTTATCGATCAGATTCCGACCGGCAAGAATCCGCCGAACAACGTCAACGTCATCATCGAAGTGCCCACGGGCGGCGAGCCTGTGAAGTATGAGTTCGACAAGGCCTCGGGCGCGCTGTTTGTCGACCGCATCCTGCACACGCCGATGCGCTATCCTGCCAACTACGGCTTCATCCCGCACACGCTGTCGCCCGATGGCGATCCGCTCGATGCGCTGGTGATTGCGCGTTCGCCGTTCATGCCGGGCTCGGTCGTGCGCGCACGTCCGATTGCCGTCCTGAACCTGGAAGACGAGCATGGCGGCGATGAAAAGGTTATCTGCGTCCCCGACACCGCGACCTTCCCTTATTACACCGATGTGCGCGAGAAGGACGACATGCCCGACATCGTGTTCGCGCAGATCGAGCACTTCTTCACCCACTACAAGGACCTGGAAGCCGAAAAGTGGGTGCGAATCGGCAAATGGGGCGACGCTGCCGAAGCGCGCCAGGTGATCATCGAGGCGATCGAACGCGCCCAGCAGCACAAGGCAGGCTGATGCGGCTCGGGGCAGGGACGCGCCGCACACTGCCGCCCATGCGGGCGCTGGTGGCAGGCGTCGTCTCTGCCGCGTTGCTGGCAGGCTGTGCGACGCCCGAGGCGCGCACCCGCACCGCGCTCGAGAGAACCGGGCTCAGCCGTCCGGTCTCCGCCTGCATGGCAGGGCGCATGGTCGACCGGCTGTCGCTGGCGCAGCTCCAGCGGCTGGGCCGGCTGGGGCGCCTTCAACGCGCTGGCGACTTTGAAGAATTCCTGCGGCTTACCCGCGCCTTGCGCGATCCGGAGATCCTGGCGGTTGTCAGCTCGTCCGGGCTGGTTTGCACAGTGCGCAACTGACTGTCGCAACACACAGCTCTGCTCAAGCGATTGCAGGGTTTCCTTTAGGGCGCGTCTATGCTTTAGCGCCCCTCACAACCGTTCATCGACCGCTTAATGGCCTGGTGTCGACCGCTTGTGAGTCGCACGCCCGGCCCGCTCAGAAAGGCATGGGATCCTTCATGAACATCCACGAATATCAGGCCAAGGAACTGCTCGCGAAATACGGCATCGGCATCCCCACCGGACACGCCGCGCTGACCGTCGAAGAGGCCGTTGCAGGCGCTGAAAAGCTCCCCGGACCGCTCTATGTCGTCAAGGCGCAGATCCACGCCGGTGGACGCGGCAAGGGCAAGTTCAAGGAACTGGGTGCCGATGCCAAGGGCGGTGTCCGCCTCGCCAAGTCGATCGACGATGTCCGCAAGGACGCCGGCGAAATGCTTGGCAACACGCTGGTGACCATCCAGACCGGCGATGCGGGCAAGCAGGTCAACCGCCTCTACGTCACCGATGGCGTTGATATCGCTGCCGAATACTATCTCTCGATGCTGGTCGATCGCAAGACCGGCCGCGTCGCGATGATCGTCTCGACCGAAGGCGGCATGGACATCGAGACCGTTGCGCACGACACTCCTGAGCTGATCACCACCATCACCATCGACCCGGCACAGGGCTTCATGCCGCATCACGGCCGCGCCGTGGCGTTCGCGCTCAAGCTGTCGGGCGATCTCAACAAGCAGGCTGCCAAGCTTGCCCAGCAGCTCTACACCGCGTTTATGGACCTCGATTGCGCGATGCTCGAGATCAACCCGCTGGTCGAAACCAAAGACGGCAAGCTTCTGGTGCTCGACACCAAGATGAGCTTCGATTCGAACGCGCTCTATCGCCACCCCGATGTCGAAGCGCTGCGCGACGAGACCGAGGAAGACCCGATGGAGGTCGAAGCCAGCAAGTATGACCTCGCCTACATCAAGCTCGATGGCGATATCGGCTGCATGGTCAATGGCGCAGGCCTTGCCATGGCGACGATGGACATCATCAAGCTCAACGGCATGTTCCCCGCCAACTTCCTCGATGTCGGCGGCGGCGCGAGCAAGGAAAAGGTGACCGCGGCGTTCAAGATCATCCTGTCCGATCCTGCCGTGAAGGGCATTCTGGTCAACATTTTCGGCGGCATCATGAAGTGCGACATCATCGCCGAGGGTATCGTTGCAGCGGCCAAGGAAGTGAACCTGTCGGTGCCGCTCGTCGTGCGCCTGGAAGGCACCAACGTGCAGCAGGGCAAGGACATCCTGGCCAACTCGGGCCTGCCGATCGTCAGCGCCGACAATCTGGGCGACGCTGCCGAGAAGATCGTCGCACAGGTCAAGCAGGCGGCTTGATGCATGTGGCCCCTCTCCCTTGACGGGAGAGGGTTGCGAAGACTTGGCGCTGCAAGCGCCTAGTCGAAGCTGGGAGAAGGTGAAGCGGCGGCAGCGTTGTGTTGCAACCGCCGACCCTCTCCAATTCCGACTTGGCAGTCCTTCGACACGATCAGGACTGCCAAGTCTCCATATCCTCTCCCGTAAAGGGAGAGGAGGGGAGCAGCGCTTCCACCAGCGACTGCACCACTTGACGTTTACGTGAACGGAAACTAAATCTGTCTCACGATCATTAGGGAAGGAAGCGCCATGAAGATCCTTGTGCCCGTGAAACGGGTTATCGATTACAACGTGAAGCCGCGCGTGAAGGCGGATGGGTCGGGTGTCGACCTCGCCAACGTCAAGATGAGCATGAACCCGTTCGACGAAATCGCCGTCGAAGAGGCGCTGCGCATCAAGGAAGCGGGCAATGCGGAAGAAGTCATCGCCGTGTCGGTCGGCCCTGCCAAGGCGCAGGAAACGCTCCGCACCGCGCTCGCCATGGGCGCCGATCGCGCGATCCTGATCGAGACCGACGAGACCGTCGAGCCATTGGCGGTTGCCAAGCTGCTTGCCAAGGTCGCTGCGGAAGAGAACCCCGGCCTGATCCTGCTGGGCAAGCAGGCGATCGACGACGACAGCAACCAGACCGGCCAGATGCTCGCAGCCTTGCTCGGCTGGGGCCAGGCGACCTTCGCCAACACCGTTGCGGTGGAAGGCGACAGTGTCACCGTCGCCCGCGAAATCGATGGCGGCCTGCAGACGGTCAAGCTCAAGACACCGGCGATCGTCACCACCGACCTTCGCCTCAACGAGCCGCGTTATGCTTCGCTGCCCAACATCATGAAGGCGAAGAAGAAGCCGCTCGATGTGAAGACCCCGGCGGATTACGGCGTGGATATCGCTCCGCGCCTGACCACGCTCAAGGTCACCGAGCCGCCGGTGCGCAGCGCCGGGATCAAGGTTGCAGATGTCGACGCGCTCGTCGGCAAGCTCAAGGAAATGGGAGTTGGCGCATGAAGACGCTCGTTTGGGTTGAACATGACAATGCGGTCATGAAGGATGCAACGCTGGCTGTCGTCACGGCGGCCGGCAAGCTGGGTGAAGTGCACGCGCTGGTCGCAGGCTCGGGCTGCGCGGCGGTTGCCGATCAGGTCGCCAAGGTCGCCGGTATCGCCACCGTCCACCTCGCCGACGATGCCTCGCTCGCAAATGGCCTGGCTGAGAACGTCGCGCCGCTCGTGGCGAGCCTGATGGCCAGCCACGACGCGTTCCTCGCGCCCGCTACCACCACCGGCAAGAACATCGCCCCGCGCGTTGCTGCTCTGCTCGACGTGATGCAGATCTCGGACATTCTCTCGGTCGAAGGCCCCAAGACCTTCACCCGTCCGATCTATGCCGGCAACGCCATCGCTACGGTCGAATCGTCGGACGCCAAGCTGGTGATCACCGTGCGCGGCACCGCGTTCGAAAAGGCCGCGACCGAAGGCGGTTCGGGCACGGTCGAAGCGGTGGGCGGAGCATCGGACTCGGGCCTGTCGACTTTCGTCAGCGCCGAGATCGCCAAGAGCGAGCGTCCTGAACTGACCAGCGCCAAGATCATCGTCTCGGGCGGTCGTGCGCTGGGTTCGGGCGAGAAGTTCGAGGAAGTCATCACCCCGCTGGCAGACAAGCTGGGTGCCGGCATCGGTGCGTCGCGCGCTGCGGTCGATGCGGGCTATGTCCCCAACGACTATCAGGTCGGCCAGACCGGCAAGATCGTCGCTCCCGAAGTCTATGTCGCGGTCGGCATCTCCGGCGCGATCCAGCACCTTGCGGGCATGAAGGACTCCAAGACCATCATCGCCATCAACAAGGACGAGGACGCCCCGATTTTCCAGGTCGCCGATATCGGCCTGGTCGCGGACCTGTTCACCGCGGTTCCGGAGCTCACCGGCAAGCTCTGAGCTGCGGCTGGTTTCTGAAAATACGAAACCCCGGCGGGCAACCGCCGGGGTTTTTGTTTGCAGGTTAGGGTGGAGGCGACACCTTCGACAGGCTCAGGTTGAGCGGATGAGGCTAGATGACCCGGTCTTCTGGCGTCCGCTGAGCCTGAGCCCATCGATAGCTCCGGCCGCCATCAATGCCGGAAGTGGCGCATTCCGGTGAAGACCATCGCCAGGCCTGCCTCGTCGGCGGCCGCAATCACTTCGTCGTCGCGCATCGATCCGCCGGGCTGGATCACGGCCGACGCGCCTGCCTCGACCGCCGCAAGCAGGCCGTCGGCGAAGGGGAAGAACGCGTCGGATGCGACCGACGATCCCTTGGTGCGCGGTTCGGACCAGCCATAGGTCTGCGCCGCCTCGATCGCCTTGGCACCCGCGATACGCGCTGAATCGCGGCGGTTCATCTGGCCGGCGCCGATGCCTGCGGTCGATCCGTCCTTGGCGTAGACGATGGCGTTGGACTTCACATGCTTGGCCACGGTCCAGGCAAACAGGCAGTCGGTCAGCTCCTGATCGCTCGGAGCGCGCTTCGTCACGACCTTGAGGTCGTCGCGGGTGATCCGGCCATTGTCGCGCGACTGGAACAGCGCGCCGCCCGCAATGGTGCGCAGGCCCATGCCGCCGCGCGCAGGGTTGGGCAGGTCACCGGTGAGGATCAGGCGCAGGTTCTTCTTCTTGGCGAACACGGCCTTGGCGGCGTCATCCGCATCGGGCGCACAGACGACTTCGGTGAAGATGTCGCTGATCGCTTCGGCGGTCGGGCCGTCGAGCGGACGGTTGACTGCGATGATGCCGCCGAAGGCCGAGACGCTGTCGCACTGCAAAGCCGCCTTGTAGGCGCTTACGAGATCGTCGCCGCTCGCAACGCCGCACGGATTGGCGTGCTTGACGATCACCACGGTGGGCGGGCCATCGCGGAATTCCGCGACCAGCTCGAGCGCGGCGTCGGCGTCGTTCAGATTGTTGTAGCTCAGCTCCTTGCCCTGCACCTGGCGGTGGTCGGCGAGCGATCCGCCCGGCGCGAAGGCGGGCAGGTACAGCGCCGCGCTCTGGTGCGGGTTTTCGCCATAGCGCAGCGCCTGACCCTTGCGGAAGGGCACAGAGAGCTTTTCGGGGAACATCTCGCCCTGGTCGGCAAAGGCGAACCAGCTGGCGATCATCGCGTCATATTCTGCCGTTGCGGCATAGGCCTTGGCGGCCATCTTGCGGCGGAACGCGAGGGTGGTCGCGCCGTTTCCAGCCTCCATCTCGGTGGTCAGCGTCGCATAATCGGCAGGATCGGTGACGATGGTGACGAAAGCGTGGTTCTTGGCCGCAGAGCGCACCATGCTGGGCCCACCAATGTCGATATTCTCGATGATCTCGTCGCGCTCGGCGCCCTTGGCGACGGTCGCGGCGAAGGGGTAGAGGTTGACCACCACCAGATCGATCACGCCGATGCCGTGCGCCTGCATCGCGGCGACATGGCTTTCATTGTCGCGCACCGCGAGCAGTCCGCCGTGCACCATCGGGTGCAATGTCTTGACGCGGCCGTCCATCATCTCGGGGAAATCGGTGATTTCCGAGATGTCGCGCACGGCAAGCCCCGCATCGCGCAGCGCCTTGGCGGTGCCGCCAGTCGACACCAGTTCGACGCCTTGCGCGGCAAGGCTTGCCCCAAGTTGCGCCAGACCGCTTTTGTCCGAGACGGAAAGCAGCGCGCGTTTGATCGCAATATCAGTCACTTCGGTTATCCCATATGCTTGAGCAGCCAGCCATAATTGCCACCGCCGCTGGACACGGATCCGGCAAGCACGATCTGCTGGCTGGGCTGGATTTGCCCGCGGTCATCGACCCACAGGCTTTCTTCAAGAGTCACGCTGGCAGATGCCGAGCGGAATTGCCACAGCGAGCCATCGGCGATGCGCAGGAACACGCCCATGCCATCACTCGCCAGGTGCGCCTCGACATCCAGCCCCAGATGGAAGCGGATCGCGAACGGCATCTCGGAAGGCTTGCTGCGACCGAAGCCGCGCTTTGCGGCGGGCAGCAATACATCCTCGCCGCGCAGTTCGCGTCCGTCTGAGCGCAGGACCAGCAGGCGGCGATGGGTGAGGCCATAACGCTTGGCATAGCCGTCATGGCTCATGTCGAGGCGCACCGCATCGTCGGTATCGCGGCGGTCGAGTTCGACCAGCCCAACGCCCTTGCCGAGCTGGCCCTTGGGCAGCACCGCGGTGCTGTTGGTATCGTCGAGGCACAAGGTCGAATGCGCGGCGGTGGCACGCAGCCCCCGGCTCAGCGATGCAGGAATGTCGGCAGGCAGCACGCCCGCGCCGCCGCAATTGACGATGATCCGGTGCGGGCCGTGGCTCATCTCGAAGGCGAGGGTGGAGGCACAGCCGGTGACCGCGTGCCGCGCCATCGGCGGGGTTCCGGCATCGACCAGCACCACCGTGCGTCCGGCGGGAATGCGCTGGAAGCCCCAGTGCCGTGCCTGGCGCAGCGGGCGCGAGCGGACGCCGGTGGCGCGGATCAGCGTGGTCATCGCCTCTGCGGGGATCGCGGCTGAACCCTGCCAGCTGCCCAGCGAGCCATCATGATGGGTCAGCCCCTGCAACGCCGGAACCGCACGCCCCAGCGCCAGCTCGATGATCGGCGACAGCAATTCGTTGCGCGCGGCATAGACCGACTTGAGCATCGCCAGCACGCGGATGGCCTCGATCTGCGCCAGCGGCGAGCGCGACAGCGCGCCGCCATCCTCACCCATGAAGGTTTCGATCGCGCGCTTGAGGCCTGCCTCGCCGAAGATGCGGCGCGGCTCGCCATCCGGGAGCAGCAGCGCGGCTGCGACCACGCCTGTCCATGCGGTCAGCCTTGCCAGCCCCTCGGGTGCCTTGTCAGCGACATGGTCGAGGTGCCGCGCGGTGCTGGCAAAATTGCGCAGCACGCGCGAGCGGTACACCAGGTCGCTGCTCGACAGGATCAGAGGCGCGTGCGCCGCGCAGTTGAGAATGCGGCGCGCGGCGATGTCGGCGCGCCAGGCGGGATCGGAGACGGTTTCCAGATGCGCGTCGAGCCAGTGATCGACCAGCGACTCGGCAATCGGAACGCAGGTCTCGCGCGGGGCTGCAGCGGCAAGGTCGCGCAGCCAGGCGAAGCTGTGAATATAGTCGAGCGCCTCGTCGGGTGCCTTGAGGCTGGCATAATCGAGCTTGGCGGTGGGAATGCGCGCGCCTGCGATCTGGAAATGCCCCGCGCGGATCGCCTTGCCGCGCCGCGCATCTCCGGTGAACGGATCGTCGGGCGCGGCCAGCAACCGCAGCGGCGAGCGGCCCTTGAGCCGCAATTTGTGCAGCGGGGTGCGCCAGGTCAGCCGATAGAAATAATGCACCACGCTCTCGGTAAGCGAAAGGCCGCGGTCGTTTTCGAGCCGGATGAGCTGCTTGCGCTCGCTTTGCGCATCGGATTCGCTGGCGTGGATCAGGTCGGGTCGGGTTTCTGTCACATCGCTGCCTATCATCGGCAACTGCCGCTCGGATTCGCTGGCCTGGGCAGCAAGGGCGCCTGTCCGGCGGCTATCGGACAGGGCATCGGTCATTGGCCTTTGAGCGCCCGGATGTTGGCAGCATACTGATCGGGCCCGCCCCTGAACGTCGCGGTGCCCGCGACCAGCGCATTGGCACCTGCATTGACTGCTTGGGGTGCGGTGACGGTGTCGATGCCGCCGTCGACTTCCAGATCGATATGCCGCCCGGTCTTGGCGATCATCTTGGCGATCGCCTCGATTTTGCGCAGCTGGCTGGAGATGAAGCTCTGCCCGCCAAATCCGGGGTTGACGCTCATCACCAGTACCAGATCGACATCATCGATCAGATAATCGAGCATCTTGGCCGGAGTCGCGGGATTGAGCACCACGCCAGCCTTCTTTCCGAGCGACTTGATCAGCTGGACGGTACGGTGGATGTGCGGGCCGGCCTCGGGATGGACGGTGATGATGTCCGCACCGGCATCGGCAAAGGCTTCGACATACTGGTCCACCGGCGAAATCATCAGATGGACGTCGAACGGCTTGGTGGTGTGCGGGCGCAGCGCCTTCACCACGGCAGGGCCGATGGTGATGTTGGGGACGAAGTGCCCGTCCATCACGTCGATGTGGATCCAGTCGGCACCCGCAGCATCGATCGCGCGAACCTCTTCACCCAGACGCGCGAAATCGGCGGAGAGGATCGACGGAGCTATCAGTGGGGGCTGCGACATAGGCTTAGGCGCTTAACCCTCAACATCTGGTGGGGCAAGGTTTGTCCGCAGGCTTTTCCACATGATTTGGCCCATCACCGGACAGGCGATGCAATTTATGCCGTGCGGCGCAGCCTGGCCATGAAGAACCCGTCGAGTCCGCCTGCCTCGGCGAGCATACCGGGCAGCGTGCGCACCCGCCCGAGGGCGTCGGGCGCGACTCCTGCCGGCAGCTCGTCGGCGCGGACCGGATCGATCGCAAAGCGGCTGTCGGCGGCAAGGAACTGGTCGATTACCGCTTCGCCTTCCTCTGGTTCCAGCGAGCATACGGCATAGATCAGCACGCCGCCGGGCTTGACCCAGTTGGAGGCACGATCGAGCAATACCGCCTGCTGTTCGGCGCGCTCCTCGATATGGCGCGGCGCGATGCGATAAAGCACGTCGGGGTGGCGGCGGAAGATTCCGGTGGCGCTGCATGGCGCATCCAGCAGCACCGCATCGGCCTGCTCGTCGGGGCGCCATTCGAGCAGGTTGGCGGTGACGGTCTGCGCCTCCAGCCCGGTGCGCTTGAGGTTCTGGCGCAGGCGGCGCAGGCGTTTTTCGGAATTGTCGAGCGCAGTGACATTCCAGCCGGCGGCGGCCAGCTGCATGGTCTTGCCCCCGGGCGCGGCACACAGATCGAGCACGTGCCCGCCCCGGCTCGTGCCCAGCAGGCGCGCGGGCAGGCTCGCCGAGATGTCCTGCACCCACCAGCCGCCCGCTTCGAAGCCGGGAATCAGTTCGACAGCGCCGCCACGCTCCAGCCGGACATGGCCTGGCATCAGGCTGATGCCGCCGAGTTCCTGCGCCAATGCATCGGTTCCGGCGGAGTCGGCGAGCGCCAGATCCAGCGGCGGCGGGGTGCCCAGAGCAACGCCTGCGGCCTCGACCATGCCATCGCCCCAGGCCGCCTGCCAGCGATGCGCGGTGGCAGGCGGAAGCTCGGGCGCGGGCAGGGTGACACCTGCGCGCATCAGGCTGCCGAACACGCCATGCGCCAGCTTGCGCGGACCGCCCTGCAGCAAGGGCAGCGCTGTGGCGATCGTCGCATGCGGCGGGGTTTCCAGCACCAGGGTCTGCGCGAGCATGATCCGCAGCACCATCCGCGCCTTGGCATCGTCGGCCAGCGGCAGCCGGGTCATGCTGTCGATCAGCAGGTCGAGCCCGGGCAGATGCCGCAGCACTTCGCCGGCGATCGCCATCGCGAGCGCACGGTCGGATCGCTCATCGATCCCCTGGCACGCCGCATGCTGCGCCGTATCCAGCGACTCGCCGCGCCGCATGACGGCATCGAGCATGCGCAGGGCGGCCTGGCGGGCGGGAAGGCCGGGGGTGGCGTCGGGAGCGGGGGTGCGGTTGGTCATCGGGGCGCGTTAGGCGCAAATCGATGCTGGGTTAAGCCCATAATCAAATCCTCTCCCAGCTTGTTGGGGGAGGGGGACCGCCCGCGCAGCGGGTGGTGGAGGGGTGGCGGGATAATGATCCCGCTCAACCGCTGTTCCATCTCGCTT
>NZ_LJHP01000017.1:0-43179 GCF_001295965.1 Blastomonas sp. AAP25 | reverse complement strand
CCCGCTGCGCGGGCGGTCCCCCTCCCCCAGCAAGCTGTGGGAGGATTTACGATCAATCCCGTTTGGGCACCGAGAACGTGCCCGAGACGCGGCCGCCTGCAGAGCCCGTCTGGCCCGGAGCGCCGCCGGCCGAGCGGCCGTCAACAGTCGAGCGGCCGGTGGTCAGGTCGATTACCATCCGCCCGCCGTTGAGCGTGTTGCCGCCCTGGCGGAGCGCGACATTGCCGATCAGCGTGATGATCCGTTTGTTGAAATCATAGATGCCGACATTGCCGCTGGCGCGTTCTTCGCCCTTGGTGACAACCACGCCGCCATTGGCGTCGATCCGCTCGATCTCGATGCTGCCCGCGTTGCGATAGGCCACGGTCATCCGCGCCGCCTGCAGGCGAAGACCTGCCTGGGTGATATCGACATTGCCCGACAGCAGCACGCGATTGGCGCGGTCCTGCAGTTCGATGCGATCGGCAGCATAATCGACCGGCGCGTTGCTGTTGTGGTTCATCAGCGACTGCGCAGTGACGCTGCCGGGCACCAGCGCCAGCGCGGCGAGGCAAAACGCACCGGCAGCCGCACCTGGCAACCGGCGACGGGCCAGCATCGAAACCCTGGCTGAAAACCGCTTGGTCAATCCCGTATCTCCGCTCGTCACTCGATTTTGGTTCGTCACCGGGGCAATCCGCCCTGAGTCATCCGCAGCCGTGCGCGGCCTTCGAGCGTGACCGTGCGATTGGCAAGATCGGCCTTTAGCCGGTCGGCGCGGAAAGTGCCAGCGGGCAAGCGACCCGTCACCTCGCCGCGGCTGACCATGCTGCGCTTGGGCAGATCGATGTCCACATCGCGGGTGACCATGCGATAGCCATTGGCGGAGCTGAACTGCACCGGGCCGATGATCGACACCTGTTCGCTGTCCATGTTGTAGGTCCCCTGCCCGGCCTCGAGCACGCCCGGGCCTTCGGTCAGCAGGATGCGCGCGGCCAGATCGCTCATCTCCACCACCGGATTGCGCGAGGTCTTCTGCACCGCGGAGCCCGCCTGCAGCGAAAAGGGCCGTCCTTCGCTGTCCTGCCCGCGATACAGCGCCTGCGTCACCCGCATGCGTTCGCGCGCGATATCGACCTGGTTCTTGTCGAGCAGGAAGCTGACCTCTGTGTTGCGCAGCAGCGGCGCAAGCGCCAGGAACGCCACCAGCACGCCGATCGCCGAGGGCAGGATGATGCCCAGCAACCGCACCATCCGGTCATGGCTGCTGCCGGGGGTCGCAAACAGCTGGCGGCGGCTGCGCATGATATCAGCGCGTTCGGTCATGTCGCCTTAGGGGCCTTTCGGTGTCGCGCCGGTTACGCGGTCGGAGGGGGTGTTGCCCCGCGATATATTAAGCGTGCGCGAAAATATCAATTTCCGGCCAGCCCGCCAGATCGAGCTGCGCGCGCGCGGGCAGGAAATCGAAACAGGCCTGCGCGATCTCGCGGCGTCCCTCGCGCACCAGCCGTGCGTCCATCGCGGTGTGCAGCGCATGCAGGAAGCGCACGTCGCTGGCCGCATAATCGCGCTGCGCATCGTTGATCTCGGGCGCGCCCCAGTCGCTCGACTGCTGCACCTTGCTGAGCTCCTTGCCCAGCACCTCGCGCACCAGTTCCTTCAGGCCATGCCGGTCAGTATAGGTACGGATCAGCCGCGATGCGATTTTGGTGCAGAACACCGGCGCTGCCATCACGCCCAGATAATGCTGGATCGCCGCCAGATCGAACCGGGCAAAATGATAGAGCTTGAGCCGCTCGGGATCGGCGAGCACGGCGCGAAGATTTGGCGCGGCATAATCGCTGCCGGGCATGAAGCGCACCAGATGCTCGTCGCCTCTGCCATCGGAGATCTGCACCAGGCACAACCGGTCGCGCGGCGTCACCAGGCCCATGGTTTCGGTATCCACCGCCACAGGGCCGGGGGCCAGCACATCGGCAGGCAGATCGCTTTCATGGAAATATACGGTCATGCACTCTCGCCGTTGGTAGCTGCCGGCGAAATGCCGCGTCGTTTCTCGCGCCCGTTGCGGGCCCAGATGTTGAGGGATTCGACCATCGCAGAAAAAGCCATCGCGGCATAGATATATCCCTTAGGCACATGGACGCCGAAGCCATCGGCGATCAGCACAGAGCCGATCATCAGCAGGAAGCCCAGCGCCAGCATCACCACCGTGGGGTTGCGATTGATGAAATTGGCCAGCGGATCGGCAGCGACCAGCATGACGAGAACGGTGATGATCACCGCGGCCATCATGATCGGAACATGGTCGGTCATGCCGACTGCGGTCAGGATCGAATCGATCGAGAACACCATGTCGAGCGCGATGATCTGGACGATGGCCGCGCCAAAGCCGAGCGCGGCCTTGCCCTTCTTGTCCAGCGCCTCGCCCGAAGGGTCGTCATCGACGCTGTGGTGGATTTCCTTGGTCGCCTTCCACACCAGGAAGAGACCGCCTGCAATCAGGATCAGGTCGCGCCACGAGAACTGCGTCTCGAAGGTCGGCTCGCCATATTCGCCCAGCGGACCCGAAATGCCGAGGTCGAACACCGGCGTGGTCAGCGACACGATGAACGCGATCATCGACAGCAGCGCGAGCCGCATGATCAGCGCAAGGCCGATGCCGATCCGCCGCGCAAGCTGCCGCTGATGCTCGGGCAGCTTGTTCGAGAGGATCGAGATGAAGATCAGGTTGTCGATGCCAAGCACGACCTCCAGGATCACAAGGGTGACAAGTGCAGCCCATGCTGCGGGGTCGCTCAACAGCGGAATGATGCTATCCATCGGCCCCAATTGCCGCAGCGCCAGAGGCATGGCAAGGCCCGCAAACGCTGGCGCGCGCGAATTTTGCCGCCGTTCGTCGCACCGCCTGTGCGGTCGCTGGTCGCCACTGCCTGCCGGACCGCCGCAATTGCGCGGCAACGCCTTGGCCAGCCCCATTTATTATTCGCCATGCCGCCGGATTTGCGTTAAGAGAATCACCTTGGAAGTACGCGATTGCCGCGCATGTTTTGCCGTGTGTCACGCAACATCTGTGTGCTATCCACAGGTTTTTGATTGGTTGATGTCAGTTCGATTGTCGAAAGGTCGCTGGCGGATGCTGATGAAGGTTAAGGTAAGCTAAGGTAAGCTAAGGTTTTTGGTGCGTATTTGTGGCGGATTGATCCATGCTGAAAGGGTCCGCACGAAGAGTTCCATCAGTTGAGCGACAGGGTTCACGTCCGCCTTGTTCTTGAGCACATGATCCAGGACGACATTGAAAGTGAATAATTCGGCATGAGTTTTGACAGGGGTCGGCGCGGCAGGGGCCGGGACAAACGCGACAGATTTGGCGAGGATGATTTCGACGCATTTTCGCCTCCGCCTGCATATGGTGATCGTGACCGCTTCGGCGGCGGCGGTGGCGGCGGCGGATATGGCGCTCCTGCAGGTGGCGGCGGCTTCGGTGCCCCGCGCGGTCCGGGCGGAGGTGCCGGCGGCGGCGCTCCGCGCAGCGGCGGCTTTGGCGGCATGCCCACCCAGGTGGTCGGCGAAGCCAAGGGCAAGGTCAAATTCTTCAACGCGCAAAAGGGCTTCGGCTTCATCCAGCGTGACGATGGCGGCGAAGACGTGTTCGTCCACATCAGCGCGGTGGAACGTGCGGGTCTTTCCAACCTCGCCGAAGGCCAGGGCCTGGAATTCACATTGGTCGATCGCGGCGGCAAGGTGTCTGCCAGCGACCTAAAGGTCGATGGCGAACTGATCCCCGTATCCGATAGCGGCGGTGACCGCGGCGAGCGTGCACCGCGCGGCGAAGCGCCCCGCCGGGAACTCACTGGCGAGCGTGCGACCGGAACCGTCAAGTTCTTCAACTCCATGAAGGGCTTCGGCTTCATCACCCGCGACGACGGCCAGCCCGATGCGTTCGTTCACATCAGCGCGGTCGAACGCGCCGGCATGAACGGCCTCAACCAGGGCGACCGCCTCGAGTTCGACCTTGAAGTCGACCGTCGCGGCAAGCACTCCGCCGTCAATCTGGTCGCGCACCACGATTGATCGGGCGCTCGGCCTGCAAGGGCCGGGACGAGAGACATGGAACCCCGCCTGCGCTTATCGCGCGGCGGGGTTTTTTGTTTTTTCTGCCAGTGGCAGGCACCAACAGCGGTCGGGAAATCGCAGGGCTATCTGACGACGAAGTCCAGCATCGCGAGCCACATTGCCCTGGCCTTCAGCCATGACTGGTGAATCTGGACCATCACCGGCTCGCCTTCGAAGGCAGGCCGTTGCGCGAATTCCGCGGACAGTATCCTGACCTGGTCCAGAAACTCGCGGCGCTGTTCTGGTGATACGAGGTGCAGATGGCCCAGGCGGGTGCGCAACGGATCGAACCCCATGCCGGCGGCACTTTGTGCATCGAGCAGCCATTCTTCCAGCGCAACTCGCCCCGCCGGGGTGATCTGGTAATCGAGCCGCTGGCGCTTGCCCGCCGCTGCCGCGCTCGGCTCGAGCAGACCGCGCGCCGCCAGCCGCTTGATCAGCGGATAGACCGCGCCGGCCGACCCCGACCAGTATTCCGAAGGCGAGCGGGCGAAGACCTGCGCGATTGCATATGAGGTGGCCGACCCACGGCTGGCGATTTCCGCCAGCGCTGCGCCTTCCAGGTTGGTCAAAATTCCCATCCGCATTCTCCTGCACCTTCTTGACCACACAGGCCGGTTATGTCAACATATTACGAATCGTAATATACGGAGCACCAGAATGCGATCTTTGCTTGCCGTCGTCATGACTGTCGCTGCCTGCGCGCAGGGCCTCGCCGCCCAGCCCGCAGGGGCACCCTCGCAGGCCGCCGTCGCCGATGTCGATCAACGCGCGCTGGCGCGGGATCTGGCAAAGCGGCTGGAATCGGATTTCGTCTATCCCGAACAGGCCGCCCGCTATGCCGAAACGCTCCGCGCCAATGCGGATCGCGGGGCCTATGATGCGCTTGCAGGTGCAGAGCTTGCCAAGCGCTTGTCCGATGACCTGCAGAGCGTAGCCGAAGACGGCCATTTGCGCGTGATGTTCGAGGGAATAGGCGGTGGCCCGCAGATTGTGATCAGGCGCGCGCCCGATGCTGCAGGTTCTGCGCCAACCGGCCAGACCACCGGCCAGACCACCGGCCAACCGGTGATGATGCGCATGCCGCGACCGCCGGCGATCGAACACGCCGGCTGGATCGCACCCGGTATCGCCTTCGTCCGTTTCAACGGCTTCCCTGGCGGCGACGAGGCGACCGAGGCCGCACGGGCTTTCATGGCAACACATGCCGACGCCAAGGCCATCATCTTCGATCTGCGGATGCACCACGGCGGCGGGCTGGACGAGATGGATGCCGTCTTCCCATGGCTCTTTGCAAAGCCGACGCACCTCGTGACGATGGCGACCCGCAAGTCCGTCGATGAGGCCGGTGGCTCACCGATTGCGGGCGTCGCTTCGTTGCGCACCGTTTCGGGCGACCCTGCATTCGTCACGCGCGAACATTGGGTCATTCCAGGCCCCGACCAGCGGCTGGCCCAGACACAGGTGTTTGTTCTGACATCGGGGTTCAGCGCTTCGGCCGCAGAGCATTTCGTGCTCGCGCTCAAGCAGACCAAGCGGGCCACGATCATAGGCCAGGCCACCGCCGGGGCGAACCACTTCGGCGGCGACCAGGATCTGGGCGGCGGTTTCACCGCGTTCATTCCGGTAGGCCGCACCTATGATCCCGAAACCGGAAAGGACTGGGAAGGCGCCGGCATTGCGCCGGATATCGAAACCGCCCCGGAAGACGCGCTGACCAAGGCACTCACGCTTTCGGGCGTCGCCGCAAACGAGGCGGCGCAGCTCTCAGCCCGGGTGGCACCGCAGATGCCCATGATCAGGCGGCGATGAAAGCGGGCCGACCGGCTGGAATTCCGGTCGATGCACGCTGCCCACGCGCGCCGATGGCAATTTAACCAGTTGATTAAACCGCCGGCTTCATTACCCGGTTCAGGCACACGCCATGCAACCGGGAGCCAAATCCATGTCCCATCTGTCCGCCGCCGAAGTCGATGCCATTGCCGCGAAGGTCGAGCGGTTCGTCCGCGAAGTGATCGCGCCGTATGAACACGATCCCAGGTGCGGGGCGCATGGTCCGTCAGAGGAGCTGGTGCTCGAGATGCGTGGCCTCGCGCGCGACGCTGGGGTGATGACGCCGCACATCCTGCCCGATGGGCGTCACCTCACCCAGGCGCAGACCGCGATCGTGCTGCAGAAATCGGGGCTCTCGCCATTGGGCCCGGTCGCCTGCAACACCGCCGCGCCCGACGAGGGCAACATGTACCTGCTCGGCAAGATGGCGAGCGACGAGCAGAAGGCGCGGTTCCTGAACCAGCTCGTCTCGGGCGAATCGCGCTCGGCATTCTTCATGACCGAACCAGCGGACGAAGGCGGCGCAGGCTCCGACCCGTCGATGATGCAGACCACTGCGAAGCTCGACGGCAACCACTGGGTGATCAACGGGCGCAAGGCGTTCATCACCGGAGCCGAAGGCGCCAAGGTCGGCATCGTCATGGCGAAGTCCGAGGACGGCGCGTGCATGTTCCTCGTCGATCTGCCCGATCCTGCGATCCGCATAGAGCGCGTGCTCGACACCATCGACAGTTCGATGCCCGGTGGCCACGCGGTGATCGCGATCGAAAACCTGCGCGTCTCCTCCGACCAGATGCTGGGCCAGAGTGGCGAAGGCTTCAAATATGCGCAGGTGCGCCTCTCCCCTGCCCGCCTCTCGCACTGCATGCGCTGGTATGGCGCCTGTGCGCGCGCGCATGAAATCGCCAGCGATTATGCCTGCCGCCGCCACGCCTTCGGCAAGCCGCTGGTCGATCACGAGGGCGTCGGCTTCATGCTGGCGGAGAACCTCATCGATCTCAAACAGGCCGAACTGATGATCGCCTGGTGCGCGGGCGTGCTCGATACCGGCGAGCTCGGCACCGTTGAAAGCTCGATGACCAAGGTCGCGGTGTCCGAAGCGCTGATGCGCGTGGCCGATCGCTGCGTGCAGGTGATGGGCGGCAAGGGCGTCAGCGGCGATACCATCGTCGAGCAGGTTTTCCGCGAGATCCGCGCCTTCCGCATCTATGACGGCCCGACCGAAGTGCACAAATGGTCGCTCGCCAAGAAGATCAAGCGCGATCACAAACATGCCAATGAGGGAGCCACCGCATGACCCTGACCGCAGATCTCTCCTGCCAGCGCATCCTGGTCACCGGCGCATCGAGCGAGGGCTTTGGCGCGCATTTCGCCCGCGTGCTCGCCCGGTGCGGCGCGCATGTCGTCGTTGCCGCGCGCAGGCTCGAGGCGCTCGAGGCTTTGGTTGCCGAGATCACCGAAGCTGGCGGCAGCGCGAGCGCGGTGCGGATGGATGTCGCCGATCTTGGCTCGGTGCGCGAAGGGATCGCAGCGGCAGGCGCGATCACCACCTGCATCAACAACGCGGGCGTCGCGGTGACCAAGCGCGCGCTCGACCAGACCGAGGCCGATTACGACTTCGTGATGGACACCAACCTGAAAGGCGCGTGGAACGTCGCCACGGAAGCCGCGAAGGTGATGCGCGATTCAGGCGGCGGCAACATCATCAACACCGCATCGATCACCGGCTTCCAGACCGCAGCGGGCACAGGACCCTATGCGATGTCCAAGGCGGGCGTGCTGCACATGACGCGGCAGCTGGCGATGGAGCTCGCGCGCTTCAACATCCGCGTCAACGCGATCGCGCCGGGCTATTTCCTCACCGACATCAACCGCGACCAGCTGGCTGGCGAAGCGGGTGAACCCCTGCGCAAGCGTATCGCGATGCGGCGTTACGGCGAGCTGCCGGATCTCGATGGCCCGCTGCTGCTTCTGGTGTCTGACGCCAGCCGATTCATGACCGGCAGCATCCTCACCGTCGATGGCGGGCATCTGGTGGGATCGCTCTAGCGCTGCCGCCTCAGCATTGGGTGAGGCTCAGCACATTGCCGTCCGGGTCGTTGAACCAGGCGACCTTGGCGACGCCGTCGGGCGCGGTCCAGATGCCCAGCGCATCCTGACCGAAGCCTTCGTAGATCGTCGGGGTCACACCGCGCTCAATCAGCGCCTGCATGGTCGCAGCGATGTCATCCACCATCCACCCCAAAGCGGGATGGGTTGCGGGCTGATAATCCTGCAACTCGGTAACGCGTAGCACCGCGCCCGGCAGATCGAACACCGCGGCAAAGCCATCGTCCGCCACAAATGGCAGGCCAAGGACATCACGATAGAAAGGCTCGCTCGCCGCGCGGCTGGCGGTGTTGATGAAGGTGACGGGCTTGGCACTGGACAGCGGCATGGTCATGACCCCCTCATATGGTGTGGTGACGCGACTCGTATTGCTTTGGCCAAGGTTATCATCGCGCCGGGTCAAAATCCATGCAGCGGCTTGACCGGGCGTGGCCGGGGCGGGCATCAGGCACCCCATGACCACCCCTGCCCCCGTAGCTCCGCAGATCCATCCCGCCTGGCGTGACGCGCTGGCCGACGAATTTGCCGCGCCCTATATGGCCGAGCTGAAAGCCTTCCTGCTAGAGCGCAAGGCGGCAGGCGCCAGGATCTTTCCGCCGGGCAGCCAGTGGTTTCGCGCGCTCGACCTGACCCCGCCTGACAGCGTTCGCGTGGTCATTCTGGGGCAGGATCCGTATCACGGCCCCGGACAGGCGCATGGGCTATGCTTCAGCGTCCAGCCAGGGGTGCGGCCGCCGCCTTCTTTGATCAACATCTACAAGGAGCTGGAGCGTGACCTTGCGATCATGCCCCCCGCGCACGGGTTTCTGGAGCCCTGGGCGCGCCAGGGCGTGCTGTTGCTCAACGCGGTGCTGACGGTGGAAATGGGCGAGGCAGGCTCGCATCAGGGACGCGGCTGGGAGCGCTTCACCGATGCGGTGATCGCGCGCGTCAATGCGCAGCAGCAGCCGGTGGTGTTCCTGCTGTGGGGCAGCCATGCGCAGAAAAAGGCGGCGAATGTCGATGCGCGGCATCTGGTGCTGAAAGCCCCGCACCCCTCGCCTCTTTCGGCGCATCGCGGCTTTCTGGGCTGCGGTCATTTCGGCAAGGCCAACGCGTTTCTGGAAGCAGCCGGGCGCAACCCGATCGACTGGCAGCTGCCGCACCAGCCCGTGCCCAGCTAAAGCGCTCGCGATCAGGCCGCGGTGCGCACCCGCAGCGTCGCGACCGCGCCGCACAGCATCAGCACGCCCGCCAGCAGGATGGCGTTGCGCGGATCGGACCCCAGCAGCGGCGCATAGATCAGCGGCATGGTCATCGTCTCGATCAGCATCGGCACCACGATGAACATGTTGAAGATGCCCATGTACACGCCGGTCCGCTCGGGCGGGATGCAATCGGCCAGCATCACATAGGTGTTGCCCATCATCCCGGCCCAGCCCAGGCCGATGCCGATCATCGGCACGAACATCGCGGCGCGGCTGTCGAGCATCGGCAATGACATCATCGCGATTCCCGACGCGACCAGGCACGCGGCGTGCACCGGCTTGGCGCCCAGCCGCCGGACCACAGGGATCAGCGCCAGCGCGCCGATAAAGGCGACGGCGTTATAGGCCACGCCCATCTGCTGCGCGGTGAGCGAGGCGGAGATGAAATCCGCATTCGCGCCGGCCGTTCCGCGCTCGCCCCCCGGAAACAGCGTGCGCGACACCGAGAGCGAGATGAATTGCCAGTAAACGAACATCGCATACCATTGGCACAGCATCGCCCAGGCCAGCTGGCGCATCGGCCGGGGCATGGCGATAAACGCATCGCGGATCTCTGCCAGCGCGGCGCCCGCCCTCATCGGCTTGGCGGCCATCTCGGCCAGTTCCGCCTCGGTCAGCTTGAGTTCGGGCACGCGCACTACTGACCAGACGATGGTGGAAATCGACAGGATCGCGCCGAACACGAAGGCGATCCGGACGATCACCGGAATGCCGTTGATGTCGACCAGGTTCTGGCTGATGCCGAACCCGACCAGCAGGCTGGGGGTGGCATAGGACAGGCACTGCGCAAGGCCCGTAAACGCGCTCTGGATCAGAAAGCCCGCGGGCCGCTGCCCCGGTTCGAGCCGGTCGGCGATATAGGCGCGATAGGGCTCCATGGTGATATTGTTGCCCGCATCGAGCAGCCACAGCAGGCTCGCGGCCATCCACAATGCGCTCGAATAGGGCATCAGGAACAGGCACAGCGAACAGATCACCGCACCGATCAGAAAATACGGCGTGCGCCGCCCCAGCCTGGAATTGGTGCGATCGGACAGCGCGCCGACGATCGGCTGGATCAGCAGCCCGGTCATCGGTCCTGCCAGCCACAGCAGCGGCATGGTCGCCTCGTCAGCGCCCAGAAAGGTGTAGATCGGCGTCATGTTGGCCTGTTGCAGGCCGAAGCTGAACTGCAGCCCGAAAAAGCCGAGGTTCATCTCGACGATCCGCGGCAGCGACAGCCGAGGCGCCCGGAAGGGTGCAGCGTCATGGCTGGCGGATGGTGCTTGCACGGCGCTGGTCATGACGTGGTCCTCGATCCTGGGGGCGTCTTTGCCTTGCGCCTTGGGCGTTATGCTAATAGGCGCGCTGGCACTTTGGCAAGCTTTTTTGCAATCGTTTGCAACTAACTGTTGCAAACGATTGCAGGTGTGCATAGCATAGATAGCTGCAGCCGGAGTACCGGCCAGTTCAGGAGAGGTATCATGTCGATTTTGAAAGCCCTGCGCGTTCGCAGCGCCTATGCGGCACTGGCCGTTGCCACCGCCACTGCAATCACCCCCACAGCCTTTGCCCAGGACGCTTCGTCAGCCGATGATGCCGATTCGGGTGACGTGATCGTCGTCACTGCGGTGGCGCGCGGCGCCAATGTGCTCGACAGCTCGATCTCGGTGAGCTCGCTCAGCGCTGAACAGATCGCCACGACTGCACCGCGCAGCGCGGCGGAAATCTTCCGCAACATCCCGGGCATCCGCTCGGAAGCATCGGGCGGCGAAGGCAATGCCAACATCGCGGTGCGCGGCCTGCCGATCGCATCGGGCGGCGCCAAGTTCCTGCAGCTGCAGGAGGACGGCCTGCCGATCCTCGAATTTGGCGACATCACCTTCGGCAACTCGGACATCTTCCTGCGCGCCGATCTCAACATCGCCCGCGTCGAGGCGATCCGCGGCGGCAGCGCCTCGACCTTCGCCTCCAACTCGCCCGGCGGCGTGATCAACATGATCTCCAAAACCGGCAAGGACCAGAATGGCGGCACCATCCAGGCGACGCTGGGCCTCGACTATGACGAGAAGCGCTTCGATTTCGATTATGGCGGCAGCCTCGGCCAAGACCTGTATTTCCACATGGGCGGCTTTGTGCGCCAGGGCGAAGGCCCGCGCGACATCGGCTATGACGGCAACCGCGGCGGCCAGATCAAGGCCAACATCACCAAGGAGTTCACCGGCGGCTATATCCGCGTCTACGCCAAGTATCTGGACGACCGCGCCGTCGGCTATCTGCCCAATCCGGTGCGGGTGACCGGAACCAACGGCAACCCCAATTATTCCAACGTCCCCGGCTTCGACATCAGCTCGGACAGCCTGCACTCGCGCTTCTTCCAGTCGGCGCTGACGCTCGACGGCAACAACCAGCCGCGCCGGTACGACATCACCAACGGCCAGCGCCCCCTGGTCAAGGCATTCGGCTTTGAAGGCGAGTTCGAGATTGCCTATGGCTGGAAGGTCACCAACCGCTTCCGCTTCTCCGATGTCTCGGGCGGCTTCACCTCGCCCTTCCCCGGATCGTTCGATACCGCCGCCAACACCGCGGCTGCCCTTGGCGGCGCGGGCGCGCGGCTGGTGTTCGCCAACGGAACGCAGGCAGGGCAGAACGTGCCCGGCGGCTCGCTGGTCGCCAGCGTGGTGCTGTTCAACACCCGGCTCAACAGCCTCGACAACATCACCAACGATCTGCGCGTGACCGGCGATTTCGATCTGGGCGGCGGCACCGCCACGCTGACCGCAGGCTTCTACAAGTCGCGCCAGGACATCAACACCGACTGGCTGTGGACCTCGCATCTGCTCGAGGTGCGCGGTGGCGGCGATGCGGCGCTGATCGATGTGGTCAACGCCGCTGGCACCCGGCTGTCCGACCGCGGCACGGTGGCCTATGGCGCGAGCTTCTTCGGCGGATGCTGCCGGCGCAGCTATGATCTGCAATATGATACCAACGCGCCGTTCGCCTCGCTCTCGCTCGAATTCGACCGGCTGACCCTCGATGGCAGCATCCGCTATGACTTCGGCGATGCTTCGGGCCGCACCTTCGGCGCGGACCTGGGCGGTGGCCGCGTCGGCACGACCGCGTTCGATTTCAACCGCAACGGCGTGATCAGCGCTGCCGAGGCGCAGACATCGACCATCCCGCTCGGCGCGCCCGCGCTGGTCGATTACAGCTATGACTATTTCAGCTATTCGTTCGGCGCGAACTATCGCTTCTCCGACGATCTGGCGGCGTTCGCGCGCTACAGCAAGGGCGGCCGTGCCAACGCCGACCGTCTGCTGTTCAACAACGACAACGTCAACTTCGTCACCGGCGATATCCGCAACGAAGGGATCGCGGTCGACTTCGTCAAGCAGGCCGAAGCCGGGATCAAGTACCGTGCGGGCGGGCTCGCGGTCTATGCCACGGCTTTCTACGCCGAAACCGAGGAAACCAACTTCGAGGCAACCACCCGCCAGACCTTCGACCGCGTGTTCAAGGCCAAGGGTCTTGAGGTCGAGGCATCGTACCGCACCGGTGGCTTCACGATGAGCGCCAGCGGCACCTATACCGATGCCGAGATCAACCGCGACCGCATCAACCCCGCCAACGAAGGCAACACCCCGCGTCGCCAGGCCGATTTCATCTATCAGCTGAGCGGCCAGTACGAACAGGATATGTTCTCGCTCGGCGCCAATCTGGTGGGCACCACCGACAGCTTCGCACAGGACAACAACCTGCTGGTGCTGCCGGGCTTCACCCAGGTGAACGCGTTCGTCGCGGTGCGCCCGATCGAGCGGGTGCAGCTGTCGATCAACGCCAACAACCTGTTCGACACGCGCGGCTTCACCGAGGCCGAGGAAGGTGCGATCCCGGCCAACGGCTTCGTCCGCGCGCGTTCGATCAACGGCCGCACCATCTCCGCCACGCTGCGTTACGACTTCTGACTCAACGGATGACGACCGCCTGGACCGCCGCGCATGTCACCGCCATCGCCGATCAGCCCCTGCCCGCGCTAGGGTTGATCGGCGAGGCCGAGGCGGCGCGGATCCTGCCCGACCTGCTGCTGTGGGACATGTGGCCGCTGCAGCAGGCAGACGGGTCGATGGCGCAGGTCAACGGCGGCACTGTGTGGATGGTGCTGGCTGCACCCGACCGGAGCGATCCAGCGCTGCGCCATTTCGAGGCGAAAATCCGGCTGCTCCACCTGGACTCAGCGGGCTGGCATGATCTGGGCGACCTGCTACCGCCGGGGCTTGGCGATCACGAGCGCGAATGGTCGGGCTCTGCCGTGCTCGAGGGCGACCGGGTCACGCTGTACTTCACCGCGGCAGGCCTGGCGAAACGCCCCGGCGGCTATCAGCAGCGGCTGGTCGAAACGACCGGCACGCTGCAAAGCGATGGCCGCATCACCGGATGGACCCCGGTACGCGAGATCTTCGCCGCCGATGGCGCGATGTATCTGGTCGCCGACCGGCACGACGGCGCCCCCGGCACGGTCAAGGCCTTCCGTGACCCTGCCTTCTTCATCGATCCGGCCGATGGTGCGCGCTACATCGTTTTCACCGCGACGCTTGCGACATCGAGCGCCGCATATAACGGTGCGATCGGGCTGGCACGGCAGGATGCCGAGGGCGGCTGGCAGCTTCTGCCCCCGATCATGCACGCCGACACGCTGAACAACGAGCTTGAACGCGCCCAGATCGTCGCGCATCAGGGGCTGTATTATGTCTTCTGGTCCACCCAGCGCAGCGTGTTCGCTCCCGATGGCCCCAGCGGCCCCACCGGCTTTTACGGCATGGTGGCAGAGCAGCTTTGCGGCCCCTGGCGCCCGCTCAACGGCACCGGGCTGGTGATCGCGAACCCCGATGCCGAGCCCATGCAGGCGTTCAGCTGGTTCGCCAGCGCCGAACTGCTGGTGTGCAGCTTTGTCGATCACTGGGGCCTGAAGGGCCGCAACCCGGCAGAAAACGCCTTTGTCGCCGCCGAGACCTTTGGCGCGACGCCTGCGCCTATGGTGCGCATCGCGCTCGGCGGCGACACCAGCCGGATCGTCGAAAGCTTCGCCATGGACCAGTTGCATGCCCGCTGACCGGCCGCTGCTGGGCGCGATCGAGGCCGGCGGCACCAAGTTCGTGCTCGGCGTAGGCCATGGGCCCGATGCTGTGATCGACCAACTGCAGATCGCGACACGCGATCCTGAGACCACGCTTGCCGAAACCAACGCCTTTTTCGAACGGCATGCAGGCCTGGCCGCGATCGGCATCGGCTCGTTCGGGCCGCTGGAGCGCGATTGCCGCTCGCCGCAATGGGGCCATATCCTCGCCACGCCCAAGCCGGGCTGGAGCGGGTTCGACCTTGCCGGAACCGTAGCGCGCGCCACTGACGTTCCGATCGCATTCGATACCGATGTCAACGCCGCCGCGCTGGCCGAAGCACGACTGGGCGCAGCGCGCGATACCGGGGTCAGCGTCTATGTCACCATCGGCACCGGAATCGGCGGCGGTGTGATCGCCGATGGGCGGATCGTCGGCGGAGCGGGCCATCCCGAGCTTGGCCATATGCGCCCGCGGCGCAATGCTAACGACCATGGGTTTGACGGGATATGCCCGTTCCACGGCGACTGCCTGGAAGGGCTGGCGAGCGGCCCTGCGATTCTGGCGCGCTGGGGCGAGACCCTGTCGCACCTTCCACCCGATCATGCCGCGCACGGCATCATCGCGGGCTACCTCGCCGAGATGTGCAACACGCTGCGCGCCGCGCTCGCGCCCGATGCTATCGTGCTGGGCGGCGGAGTGATGGCAACGCCCGGGCTGTTCGAGCGCGTGGTGGCCGCTGCGCATGCCAGCGACGGCGGCTATTTTGCGCTGCCGGCAGCCGAGGTGATCCGCCGCCCTGCCCTGGCCCCGACATCGGGGCTGGCAGGCGCGTTTCTGCTGGCGGCGGATCTCCTGTAAGCGAATTCAGTCAGTTTCGGCGGGAGCAAGCTTGTCCTGCGTCCGCAGTTCGAAGTCGCTGGCATCGTGCCGTTCACGCAGCTGCTCGCTCAGATCATCGCCCCATGTCCGGTTGACGATCTTGCCGCGCTTCACCGCGGGCCGCTCGCCGATCCGGTCGGCCCAGCGCAGCAGATGCGGATAGTCCTGCGCCTGCAGGAACTCGGCCGCGTTGTACACCGCGCCGCTCGCCACGCCGCCATACCAGGGCCAGATGGCGATATCCGCGATCGAATACTCGCTGCCCGCCAGATACTCGTTATCCGCCAGATGCCGGTTGAGCACGTCGAGCTGGCGCTTGGTCTCCATGGTGAAGCGATCGATGCAATATTCGATCTTGATCGGCGCATAGGCATAGAAATGGCCGAAGCCGCCGCCGAGATACGGCGCGCTGCCCATCTGCCAGAACAGCCAGTTCAGCGCCTCGGTCCGCCTGGCCGGGTCGGTGGGCAGCAACGCACCGAACTTTTCCGCAAGATACAGCAGGATCGATCCCGATTCGAACAGCCGGACGGGTTCGGGCGCGCTGTGGTCCATCAGCGCGGGGATCTTGCTGTTGGGGTTGATCGCGACGAAATCGCTGCCGAACTGGTCGCCGCTGCGGATATCGATCATCCACGCATCATATTCCGCGCCCGAATGGCCCGCTGCGAGCAGCTCCTCGAGCATCACCGTGACCTTGACGCCGTTGGGCGTCGCCATCGAATAGAGCTGCAGCGGATGCTTGCCGACCGGCAGCTTCTTGTCGTGAGTCGCGCCCGCGATCGGCCGGTTGATGTTGGCAAAGGCGCCGCCATTGTCCTTGTCCCAGGTCCACACGGCAGGCGGGGTATAGTCGGCAGGGAAATTGGTCATGGGCTGGGCTCCGCAGCTGAGAGTGAGCGAGGAAGTGAGTCCCGACCCATATCAGCCCGGATCGGCCCGCAATCAACCGGAGCGCAACAAAAAAGGGCGACCATTGCTGGTCGCCCTTTTCCGAATCAGTACCTGATCTCTTCCGAAGAAGGGCTCAGGGGCTGTTGGGCTCATCATCATCAGCGATGATGATGATGCCGCCGATCACGGCGGCAGCGGCCACGACACCAATGATGATGCCGGTGCTGCCCTCTGCGTCGCTCTCTTCGCTCGAAGCGCTGACGCGGGCTGCGGAAGTCGCAGCCTGTGCCAGAACCGGAGCGCCGACCATCGTGGTCAGAGCAAGCGCAGCCAGTGCGGTCTTTGCAAGTTTCATAAATAGTCCCTTCAGACGTGCTGCTAGCAATCGCCGTATTCCACAGGATGTTAGCAAATGCAACATGCGTTGAGCGCAATTTGGACCAATTTCATCGCTCTTTTCAGGCGCTTCCCCGCAAGCCCGGGGCGCGGAATTCCGCAATTAACGGCATTTGTAACCGTATTGCAGGGCCCATATCACGGCATCAATCGCCACAGGGCAAGCGCTACGTGCGATTCGCGCAGCGCGAATCACCCGTATCGCGCAAGTGGACCGGAAGTGACCCGGTTGACGGGCATCATGGCCTCCTCTCACCGCGAGGTCTAGACCGATGCTTCCGCAAGCGCCGCAAGCTGGTCCGCGACCGCCGACCAGCCTGGCTCGAACCCCATGTCGCGGTGACGCTCCATTGCTTCCCGCGTCCAGTGCTGCGCGCTGGCGGTATAGCGGGTGCCCTCGCCTTCGGGGGCAATCGCGATGGTGCCGACCATGAAGGCCTCCTGCGGCACCCATCCTGCGCGGAAGGCATCGGTGAAAACGAATCGCACCTGCGGAACAACCTCCAGAAACACCCCTTCGCTTTCATGCCGCTCGCCATCCGGGCCGTGCATGATCGTCGCCATGCGGCCGCCCGATCGCCAGTCATATTCGACGACCTCGGTTCGCCAGGGAACCGGGCACCACCACTCTTCCAGCCTCTGCGTGATGATGTCCCACACTGTTGCGGGCGGCACGGCGATGAAACGGGTAACGCTGAGGGCGTGAGCATCGGTCATGAACGGGTTTCTCCAGCAGAAAGGCTCAGTCGCGCTCGGGCGCACCGAGCGGAAACAGCGGTCGATATGGCCGCGCTTCGTCCACCGCGCGGGCAAACGAGGGCCGCGCCAGCAGCCGCGCCCGATAGGCATGCAGCGCCTGCAGCCCGGCGGGGATCGGGTGCGACCAGTAAGCATAGGACAGGGCCGGCGCCGCGCCGCAATCGGCAAGGGTAAAGGCATCACCGGCAGCCCAGACCCGGTCCTGCATTCTGGCGTCGAGCCAGCGATATATTTCATCGAGCATCGCCCTGGCATCGGCCAGCCCGGCAGGATCGCGGGCATCGGCAGCGCGCATCGCATCGGAGACAACCTTCTGCTGCGGGGTCATGACATAATTGTCGAAGATGCGGTCCATCATCCGCACCTGCAGCGCCGCAGCCGGATCGGCGGGGATCAGCGGGGTGGTGCCGGGGTGGGCGATGCCGAGATATTCGATGATCGTGCTCGCTTCCATCACGACGCGATCGCCCTCGCGCAGCAACGGGAACTTGCCCAGCGGCCAGAGCGCAGCCAGCGCAGCACTATTGTCGGGATGGACCGGGCCGAGCATCCGCAAGGTGAATGGCGTCGCGTTCTCGTAAAGGGCCACCAGCACTTTCTGGCAGTAGGACGAGAACGGGTGCGCAAAAAGCTCGATGGTCACGCTTCGGGTGCCTGGTTGCGCTGCCCCACGAGCGAGAAGGGCGCACCTTGCGGATCGATCCCGGTGATGATGAAATCGCCGCCGGGCACTTCCGATGGGCCGAAAAGCACCTGCCCTCCTTTCGCGCTGGCGGTCGCCGCAGCAGCGTCGATATCGGCGACGCGGAAGTAACAGGACCAGCAGGCGACAGGCATTTCGGGCGGCTTGGTCATCATCGCGCCGATGACGCTGCCGTGGCGGATGAATTCATACGACCCCATTGGGCCCATATCGATCTCGCCGTCCTTCACCCAGCCAAAGGTCTGCGTGTAGAACGCCATCGCGCCCGCCTGATCGGTGGTGGCGAGCTCGTTCCACGCGCAATGGCCGATGCGCGGCATGTCAGCGGCGAAGGCCTGGCTGGTTTGGCCCGATGTGTCCTGCATGATGTAGAACACGACGCCCTGAGGATCGGCGACCAGCGCGAAGCGCCCGGTGCCGGGAATGTCCTGCGGGCCCATGTGCAACGCGCCGCCCGTTGCCGTGATCGCGCCGATCGCCGCATCGATGTCGTCGACCGCGATGTAACCGAGCCAGCCGGGCTGCGCTCCGCCCTGCTGCATTGCGGGCGTCAGCGCCAGAAAGCCGCCAATCTGCTCGCTGCCGGCGGAAAAGACGCGGTAGTCCATATCGGGCTGGCTCGATGGTGCGAAGGTCCACCCCAGAAGCGCGCCGTAAAAGGCGCTCGCCCCCTCGATGTCGGGGGTCATCAGCTCGTACCAGACGAACTCTCCATGCGGATTGGTCATGGCTGGGCTCCTTCAGGCGGTCATGTCGACGACGGGGACGAAACCGCCGAAGATCAGGCGCTTCCCATCGAACGGCATCGGGTTCTTGGCCGGATCCATGCGCGGGTCGGCCTTGGCGGGATCGGTCATCATCTCGGTCATCCGCGCCATGGCAGCGTCGCGCGTCGCCTTGTCGGGCCATTCGATCCAGCTGAACAGCACGCTCTCGTCGCTCTCGGCCTTTACCGCACGGCGGAAGTCGGTGGTGTGACCGTCTGGAACATCGTCGCCCCAGCATTCGACCACGCGCAGTGCGCCCAGCTCGATAAACACCGCATCGCCCATGCGCGCGTGCGCGATGAACGCATCGCGGTTAGCGGTGGGGCAAGCGATCACAAAGCCATCGATATAGGTCATGGGGTCTCTCCGTGCTGTGTTGGCGATGTGGGTCCGTCGCCGAAGGCGGCCAATTGCGCCGCGAGCGCGCGGCCAAAGGCTGGGCGCGCTGTGGCGCGCGCCAGATAGGCGGCGAGCACCTGACGTTCGGTCAGCAGGTCGGTATCCTGCGCCTCGCGCAGCACCGTCACCATCGCGATATCGGCGATACTGAACTGGCCCGTCAGCCATTCTCGGTCCCCCAGAGCGGTGGCCAGCCTGTCGAGCCGACCGCCGATAAACGCCATCAGCGATGGTCGGCGCAGCTCGGCCCATGGCTCGCCTGCGGCGAACAGGGTGACGGTGCCGAGCTCGAACATCATCGGCTCTACGCTGTTGAACGCCGCAAACAGCCAGGACAGGGTATCGGCGCGCAGCTGCGGATCGACCGGCAGCAGATCGGGGTGTCTCTCTCCCAGATGCAGCAGGATCGCACCCGATTCGAACAGCCGGATGCCTGCGTCGTCGATCACCGGCACCTGCCCCCATGGCTGGTCACGAAAATGCTCGGCGGGCCGTTTGACCGCGCTGATCAGCCGTTCGGCATAAGCGAGGCCGATCTCCTCGCACGCCCAGCGGGGGCGCAGATCGCGGACGAAACCGCGCGCGAAATCGGGCACCCAGTCGAACGCGGTGATCACCAGGCTGGCTTGCGGATCGACAGCCACGATCAGGCCTCCCGTCCTTCGGCCGCCGCTTCGATCGCAGCGATGTCGATCTTGACCATCGCCGACATCGCTGCGAACGCGCGTGCGGCCCGGCCGGGGTCAGGATCGGCCAGCAGCTGCATCATCCGCCTGGGCACGATCTGCCAGCGCACGCCCCAGCGGTCGCGGCACCAACTGCAGGCGATCTCCGCCCCGCCGTCTGCGATCATGGCTGCCCAGATGCGGTCTGTTTCAGTCTGGTCGTCGGTATAGATCTGGAACGAAATTGCGTCGGTGTGCGGGTTGCCGGGGCCACCGTTGAGCGCGACAAAGCCCTGCCCCGCCAAGGTGAACTCGACCAGCAGCACCGCTCCCTCGGCGGTCGAGGGATTGTCCGCCGGTGCATGCACGATCCGGTCGATGCGGCTGTCCGGCACCACCGCCACATAGTGCCGCGCCGCAAGCTCAGACACTCCATCGAACCACAGACACGGTGCAATCTTGCTCATCGGTTCATCCTCTCGCAGCCCGCCGCTTGCTGTGCGACTCGGACCTGTTGTTGCCGAGTGTCGCCAGCCATGTTATCAAAAGCAACTGTTTAGTTATTATTTATAACTTCGAAGGAGCATTTTTTGGCCAAACGGCTGTACGACGATGCCTGTGGGACCGCGCATGGGCTTGAATTGATTGGAGAACGCTGGGCTCTGCTGGTGATGCGCGAACTGATGCTCGGCCCGCGGCGGTTCAGCGAACTGCGCGCAGACCTGCCCGGGATCAGCGCCAATGTGCTGACCCAGCGGCTCGAGGGGCTTGAAGCCAAATTGCTGGTCGCCCGCCGCCGCCTGCCGCCGCCGGCCTCCGCACAGGTCTATGAACTGACCCCCTGGGGCTATGAGGCCGAGCCGCTGGTCCAGATGCTGGGCCGCTGGGCGGCGCGATCGCCCTGGCACGATCCGACGCTGCCGATCAGCGGGGTGTCGATCATGCTCTCGTTCCGCACGATGCTGGACAGTGCCCGCGTCGGCGATCTCGACCTGCGCATCGGCTTCGTCTTCGGCGACATGGCCTATGTCGGGCACCTGACCGCGCGCGGCATCGCGATTGCGCGCGGCGAGCCCGAGGGGTGCGACATCGTCTTTGCCGGAACACCCCATGCGCTGGCCGGCGCGGTCTATGGCGGGGTGCCGCTGGAGGCGCTGGCTGAGCAGGGGCTGCTGACCGCGCAGGGCGACCCCGCATTGATCGCGCGCTTCTGCACGCTGTTTCCTCTGCCCGAGCGGGTGCAATTGCCTCCAGAATGACGCAAACTCGCGAATTGCCCTCGACTCATCGCGGCGGACGCGTCAGTCTCTGCGCGGAACAAACAGGGGGCAGGGATGGTCGCCATCGTCCAGACCGTTGCGTATCTGGGGCTCGAGGCGCGCAGCGTCGAGGCGCAGGTGCAGATTTCGCCCGGCGTGCAAAAGGGCATCGCTGTGGTCGGCCTGCCCGACAAGGCGGTAGGCGAAAGCCGCGAACGGGTGCGCGCCGCGATCGCCTCGCTGGGTCTGTCGCTTCCGCCCAAGCGCATCACCGTCAACCTCTCGCCGGCTGATCTTCCCAAGGAAGGTTCGCATTACGACCTGCCGATCGCGCTGGCGCTGCTCGCGGCGATGGGGATCATCGATGCCGAACTGGCGAGCGAATATGTCGCGGTGGGCGAACTCGCGCTCGACGGGCGGATCGCCGCCTCGCCCGGCGTGCTGCTCGCAGCCTTGCATGCGTCAGCGACCGGAAGAGGGCTGATCTGCCCGGCTGCGCAGGGCGCGGAGGCTGCCTGGGCCGGCGGCATCGATGTCATTGCCGCACCCGATCTGCTCACTTTGCTCAACCATCTGAAGGGCAATGGACGATTGAGCCCGCCCCGGCCCGGAATCGCCGAAGAGCCCGCGGCGGGGCCGGACCTCAAACAGGTCAAGGGGCAGGAGACCGCCAAGCGTGCGCTCGAGATCGCGGCCGCCGGGGGGCACAACATGGTGATGACCGGGCCGCCGGGCGCGGGCAAGTCGCTGATGGCATCGTGCCTGCCCGGCATATTGCCGCCGCTGACGCCGGAGGAGGCGCTCGAGGTTTCGATGGTGGCGAGCGTCGCGGGCACGCTCACCGACGGCCGGATCAGCCGCGCGCGCCCGTTCCGCAGCCCCCATCACAGCGCCTCGATGGCCGCGCTCGTCGGCGGCGGATTGAAAGTGCGTCCGGGCGAGGTGAGCATGGCGCATCTGGGCGTATTGTTCCTCGACGAGCTGCCCGAATTCCAGCGGACCGTGCTCGATTCCTTGCGCCAGCCGCTCGAGACCGGCGAGGTCAGCGTTGCGCGCGCCAATGCGCATGTGACCTTTCCGGCGCGGGTGCAGATGATCGCGGCGATGAACCCGTGCCGCTGCGGGCATCTGGGCGACCCCGCGCTCGGCTGCTCGCGCGCGCCCAGATGCGCGGCGGACTATCAGGCCAAGGTATCCGGCCCGCTGCTCGACCGTATCGACCTGCATGTCGAGGTCGAGGCCGTCACCGCCGCCGACCTGACCCTGCCCCCGCCCGCCGAAGGCTCGGCCGAGGTCGCCGCCAGAGTCGCCGCCGCCCGCGCCCTCCAGACCGCGCGCTACGCCGACATCAAGGCCCGCACCAACGCCGAGATCGACGGAGAAGCGCTGGAACGCTTCGCCACGCCGGATGAGCCGGCAAGGCAGCTGCTGGCAAGAGCGGCAGAGGCGATGCGTCTATCTGCGCGCGGCTATACACGAGTTTTGAGGGTCGCCCGCACGATCGCGGATCTGAGCGGCGCACAGACAGTGGGCCGGGTGCATGTCGCAGAGGCACTGAGCTACCGCAGACGGGCACCGGTGGGGTAACAGCAGCGGAGCCCCCGGGCCCCGCCGCCGTCATCGCATGTTACTGCGCGGTCCAGCCGCCATCCACGGGGATCGCGGTGCCGGTGATTTGCGCTGCTGCCTCGCTCGAGAGGAACGCGGCGAGTTCGCCCATCTGTTCGGGGGTGGCGAACTGCTTGCTGGGCTGCTTTTCGATCAGCAGCTTTTCGGTTGCGGCTTCCACGCTGATGCCCTGATCGGCGGCCATCGCCTCGATCTGCTTCTGCACCAAAGGCGTGTGGACCCAGCCGGGACAGATGGTGTTCGACGTGATACCGGTGCCGGCGTTCTCGAGCGCAACGACCTTGCTCAGGCCGACCACGCCGTGCTTGGCGGCGACGTACGCCGCCTTGTGCTTGCTGGCGATCAGGCCGTGGACCGATCCGATGTTGATGATCCTGCCGAAGCCCTTTGCCTTCATGTGCGGCAACGCTGCCTGGATGGCGAAGAAGATACCCGACAGGTTGATCGCGATCACTTGATGCCACTTGTCCGCCGGGAAGTCCTCGACCGCGTCGGTGTGCTGGATGCCGGCGTTGTTGACGAGGATGTCGACCGAGCCGAGCTTTTCGACGCACAAGTCGACCATCGCCTTGACATCATCGGGCTTGGACATGTCGGCATTGCTGTAGACGACCTCGACGCCGTATTTGGCGGCCAGACCTGCGCGTTCCTTTTCGATCGCATCTGCATCGCCAAAGCCGGTGATGACCAGATTGGCGCCCTTGGACGCCAGAACATTGGCAATGCCCAGCCCGATTCCGCTGGTCGAGCCGGTGACGATGGCATTCAGTCCCTTAAGCATTTCAAATCCCCTTCAGAGCAGTTGCACAACGCGGCCCGGAGCTTTGTTCGCAGGTGCAGCGAATCACTCTTGCCGACTCGTCTAACGTGAGTTACCCCTACGTTCCAACGGAAAAAGACGGGTTTCGCATCAGTTTCTGGGGGAAATGCGATGGCCAAGGCTAGCCCGTCGTCTGCGGCCAATGCTGCGGATGCGAAATCCGAAAATGTCAAATATGTTGCAGCCGCTAACAGCAAGCCGGTCAATCTGGCGTTGCAGGGCGGCGGTGCGCACGGGGCCTTTGCCTGGGGCGTGCTCGACCGGCTGCTCGAGGATGGCCGGCTGAAATTCGATGCGGTGAGCGCGACCAGCGCGGGCGCGATGAACGCCACGGTGCTGGGCTATGGCCTTACCATCGGCGGGGCCGACGGGGCGCGCGAAGAGCTCGAGAAATTCTGGAAGAAAATCAGCGACGAAGGCGCCAAGGGGCCGCTGCAGCCTTCGTGGATCGACAAGGCGATGGGCAACCACAGCCTCGATTTCAGCCCCGCCTTCCTGATGATGGACATCCTCTCGCGGGTGATGTCGCCTTATGAGCTCAACCCGTTCAACTTCAATCCGCTGCGCCAGGTGCTGGAGTCCAGCATCGATTTTGGCGTGCTGCGCGAGGGTTGCCCGATCAAGCTTTTCCTGTCGGCCACCAATGTGCGCACCGGCAAGGTCCGCATGTTCGAGAACCACGAGATCGGCCCCGATCAGGTGCTGGCATCGGGCTGCCTCCCGTTCATGTTCCAGACCATCGAGATCGATGGCGAGGCCTATTGGGACGGCGGATACATGGGCAATCCGGCAATCTTCCCGCTGATCTATGGCAGCGAGACCAACGATGTCGTGATCGTCCACATCAACCCGCTCAACCGCGAGGAAATCCCCAAGACCGCCAAGGACATCCTCAACCGGATCAACGAGATCAGCTTCAATTCCAGCCTGATGCGCGAGATGCGCGCGATCGCCTTCGTCACGCATCTGATCGACGATGGCCAGCTCAACGACGACAAGCACCGCCGGATGCTGATCCACTCGATCCAGGACGAGGTGTTCATGGAAAGCCTGGGCGTCACCAGCAAGCTCAACCCCGACTGGGGTTTCATGAAAAAGCTGCGCGATGTCGGCCGCGAATGCGCCACCCAGTGGCTGGACAATCATTTCGACGATGTCGGGGTGACATCGTCGACGGACATCAAATCCTTTTTTCTCTGATCCTTTGGTCAAAAACGGGGGTTCCTGACCATGACGCCTGAAGACATCCTGAAACTGCCTTCCATGCCCGCCGCAGCGCCCAGCTATCCGCTCGGCCCGTACCGCTTCATCAACCGCGAATTCATGATCGTCACCTACGAGACCGATCCAGCGCTGCTGCGCGCCGCGGTGCCCGAGCCGCTCGAGCCCAATGCCGACAATCTGGTGCTCTACGAATGGATCCGCATGCCCGACAGCTCGGGGTTCGGCGATTATACCGAAAGCGGGATCGTCATCCCCTGCACCTATCAGGGCGAGCCGATCAACTACACTGCGCAGATGTATCTCGACGACGAGCCGCCGATCAGCGCGGGTCGCGAGATATGGGGCTTTCCCAAGAAATACGCTCTCCCAAAGCTGATCGTCGCGTCGGACACGCTGACCGGCACATTATCCTATGCGGGGCAGACCGTCGCGATGGGGACCATGGCGTACAAGTGGCAGGAGAGCCCCGGCGGCTGCGAAGCGCAGGCCAAATCGATGACCAAGACATCGTGCAACCTCAAGATCATCCCCGATGTCGATGGCAGCCCCAAGATCTGCCAGCTGGTCGCCTATAATCTGGAGGACGTCACGGTGAAGGGCAGCTGGGTCAGCCCAGCGCGGCTGCAGCTGATCCCGCATGTCAACGCGCCGGTGGCGGACCTGCCGATCCTGCGCATCGTCGGCGGAAAGCACTTCATCAGCGATCTCACCCTGCCGCATGGCCGGGTGCTGTTCGATTACATCAAAGACGCCGCAGGCTGAGGGGGGACAGGACATGAACAAGCAGGATGTGCTGAAGCTCAGCTCCATGCCGCTGCAGAGCCCGACCTATCCGGTGGGCCCGTACAAGTTCTTCGAACGCCAGTACATGATCATCAACTACCGGACCGATCCGGCGATGATCCGCCAGATGCTGCCCGAGCCACTCGAACCCGATGGCGATGTCGTCTCGGTGCAATGGCTCGACCTGCCCGATGGCGAGGGCTTCGGCGCCTATTCGGCGGTGGCGCAGGCGATCCCCTGCGCGCTGGGCGGCGAGAGGTGCACCTTCCTCACCCAGATGTACGTCGACAACTGCCCGCCGCTCGCGGGCGGTCGCGAGATCTGGGGCTATCCGATGAAGTACGGCATCGCCAAGCTGGATACCGTGGGCGACACGCTGACCGGAGTGCTGACCTATGCCGGGCAGACCGTCGCCAGCGGGACGATGGTGTACAAGCACGGCAGCCCGACCGATCCGGCAGCAATCGAGGCGCTGCTCAAGCGCACGCAGGTGACGCTCAAGCTGATCCCCGACATCGACGGATCGCCCGCAATCGCGCAGCTTGTCGGCATCACCTTTGCCGATGTGGTGGTGAAAGGCGCGTGGACCGGGCGGGCGCGGGTCGAGCTGATCGATTCGGTCAACTGCCCGCTCGCCGACCTGCCGGTGCTCGAACACACCGGCGGCCTGCATCTGGTGACCGACATGACGCTGCCTTATGGTCGCGTGCTGCACGATTATTTGACCTGACGGGCGCCCAAACGAACACTCCTGACCCCGGCGCGGCTTGAGCCCGCCGGGGTTTTCGCGCTCAAAGCAGCTCGGCCACCGTCTCGCTGGGCCGGCAGAGCTTGACCGCATCGGGTGTCACCACGATCGGGCGGTTGATCAGGATCGGGTGCGCCATCATCGCATCGACAATCTGCGCGTCGGTAACGCCGGCATCATCGAGTCCCAGGTCCTTGGCCAGTGGCTCCTTGGCGCGCAGCAAGCCACGCGCGCCCTCACCCGCCCGCGCGATCAGGCTTTCCAGCGTGTCGCGCGAAGGCGGGGTCTTGAGATATTCGATGACCTCGGGCTCGTGCCCCGCCTCATGGATGGCCGCCAGAACGTTGCGCGAGGTGCCGCATTTCGGGTTGTGATAGACGGTGAACTGCATCGCCTGTTTCCGCAGGATCAGAACGGCACGTCGTCGTTGAGATCGTCGTCAAAGCCGCCGCCGCCCCAGCCGCTCGACGAACCGCCATCGTTGAAGCCGCGCGCCCCACCCGAGCCACCGCCCGACGAGCCGCCGCCGCTGCTGCGAGCGCCGCCACCGCCGCCGTAATCACCACCGCCGCCACCCATGCCGCCACCGCCGCCGCCGCCGCCGGGCTTGCCGTCGAGCATGGTCATCACAGCGCCAGGGCCCTGCAGCACGACTTCGGTGGTGTAGCGGTCGTTGCCGTCCTTGTCGGCCCATTTGCGGGTGCGCAGCTGGCCTTCGACATAGATCTTGCTTCCCTTGCGCAGGAAGCGTTCGGCGACGCCGACCAGGCCTTCGCCGAAGATCGCGACGGTGTGCCAGTCGGTCCGCTCCTGCTTTTCGCCGGTGTTGCGGTCCTTCCAGTTTTCGGTGGTGGCCAGCCGCAGATTGGCGACCTTGCCGCCGTTCTGGAAGCTGCGGACTTCCGGATCGGCACCCAGATTGCCGATCAGAATGACCTTGTTGACGCTGCCCGACATATGCTTTCCCCGGATATTGTGTGCTGTGGTGGATGACCGGGCAGAAATTCGCTCCGGTCTGTTGTCGCGTTTATAGCCCTAAAGCCGTCGCGGTCCAGAAGGTAATCCCTGCCGCGACCCATGCCAGGCCGAACAGATACGCCAGCATGAACATCGGCCATTTCCAGCCATTGGTCTCGCGCTTGGTCACCGCGATCGTTGATATGCACTGCGGCGCGAACACGAACCAGGCGAGGAACGCGAGCGCGGTGGGCAACGACCAGCGTCCCGCGAGCCGCTCGCCCAGCGCGAGCGCTGCGGTTTCCTCGTCGGGCGCGTCGATCGCATAGGTCGTCGCCAGCGCCGAGACCGCAACCTCGCGCGCCGCCATCGCCGGGATCAGCGCCAGCGCGATGTCGCGGCTGAACCCGATCGGCGCGACCACCGGCTCGAGCACGCCTGCAATCCGTCCCGCAGCCGAATATTCGGACTGGCTCATGCTGCTGCCTGCGGGCACCTGCGGATAGGTGAGCAGCAGCCACAGGCCGATGGTCACCGCAAAGATGATCGTGCCTGCCCGCCGCAGGAACAGCGCCGCGCGCTGCCACAGCCCCAATGCCAGATCGCGCAGCCGCGGCATCTGATATTTGGGCATTTCCATCAGGAAGCCGCTCGCCCCGCCCTTGGCGACGGTCGAGCGCAGCACCAGAGCGACCACCATCGCGCCGATGATGCCGAAGACATAGAGCCCGAACAGCACCAGCCCCTGCATCCCGATCCCCGGTCCGATCGCGGTGGAGGGGATGAACGCGGCAATGATCACGGTATAGACCGGCAGCCGCGCCGAGCAGGTCATCAGCGGCGCGATCAGGATGGTGGTCAGCCGGTCCTTCTCGTCCGAGATGCTGCGCGTCGCCATGATGCCCGGAATCGCGCAGGCGAACGATGATAGCAGCGGAATGAACGAGCGTCCCGACAGGCCGACCCCCGCCATCATCCGGTCCATGATGAACGCGGCGCGCGCCATGTATCCGGTCGCCTCCATCAGCAGGATGAAGAAGAACAGGATGATGATCTGCGGCAGGAAGACGACCACCGAGCCGACGCCCGCGATGACACCATCGACCACCATCGAGCGGAAGAACCCTTCCGGGATTGTCGCGGTCGCGAGTTCGCCCAGCGCCGCAGCACCCGCCTCCAGCGCATCGGCGAACGGCGTTGCCCAGCTGAACACCGCCTGGAAGATGATGAACAGCAGCGCAAACAGGATGATCGGCCCCGCAAAGGGGTGGAGCAGCACGCCATCGGCGCGGTCGGTCCAGCGGCGGCTGTCGGTCTGCGAAACGATGGCGCTGTTGGCGATGTGCTCGGCTCGCCTGCGCCGCGCGCGCATGTCCGGCTCGCCCAGCGGCGCGTGCGGCGCCTGCTTGGCGAGGATCACGGCATCGAGCGCGGCGGCGAGTTCTGCCAGCCCCCTGCGCCGCACCGCGACCGTGGGGATCACCGGCACGCCGAGGTCCGCAGCCAGCCGCGCGGCATCGAGCGTCAGCCCGTCGCGTTCGGCAAGGTCCACCATGTTCAGCGCCACCACCGTGGGCAGGCCCAAAGCCAGCAGCTCCAGCGCGAACACCAAGTGCTGGTCGAGATTGGCCGAATCGAGCACGATGATCAGCGCCTCGGGACGGCGCTCGCCCGTCTGGCGGCCCATCACCACATCGCGGGTCACCGCCTCGTCGGGGCTGGTCGGATCGAGGCTGTAGCTGCCGGGAAGATCGATGAGCTCACCCGGACGGCCATCGGCAAAGGTGAAGCGGCCCGATTTGCGCTCGACGGTGACGCCGGGATAGTTCGCGATCTTCTGCCGCGCGCCGGTGAGCGCATTGAACAGCGCGCTCTTGCCTGCATTGGGATTGCCGACCAGCGCGATCAGCGGCTGATGCACGGTCATGCGATGGTCTCTGGCGCGGCGTCGGGCGCGCGCAGCGTGATGGCGCGGGCATGGACGCGGCGGATCGCCACCGTCATCCGGCCGATGCTGAGCGCGATCGGATCGCGCCCGAAGAAGATGCCGCGATGGCGGATGGTGACGCTCGCGCCTTCGTCGACGCCCAGCGCGCGCAGCCGCTTGCCTTCGTCTGCAGGCAGGACGCTCCAGTCGATCGCGGAGATTTCCGCACGCTGGCCGGTGGGGAGCTGGTCAAGAAGCATGGTCTGGTGTTGCGAACCGCTATCAATATCCGCGCGTGCGCGCCAGCGATTTCTTGTGACAGCGTCACCCGCCCCGGTGCACCCGTGCGGGCTTGGCGCGGCGGGGGTGCTGGGCTAGTCCAGCAGCATGGGCAGGGCGCACGCATCACCGGACGCGATCATCATCGGCGGTGGCCATAACGGCCTGACCTGCGCCTTCTATCTGGCGCGCGCAGGCCTGTCCGTGCGGATCGTCGAAGCGCGCAATGTGATCGGCGGCGCGGCGGTGACCGAGGAATTTCACCCCGGATTCCGCAATTCGGTGGCCAGCTACACGGTGAGCCTGCTCCAGCCCAAGGTCATCGCCGACATGGGTCTGGTCGGACGCGGGTATCGCGTCATCGAGCGCCCGGTGTCGAACTTCCTGCCACTTGCGCAGGGCGATCATCTGATCCTCGGCGGCGGGCTGGAGCGCACGCAAGCCGCGTTCGCGCGCTTCTCGCGCAAGGACGCCGAGGCGCTACCGGGCTATTACGCGATGCTCGAGCGGGTCGCCGATGTGCTGCGCGAGCTTGCGCTGCGTCCGCCGCCCAATGTCGGCAGCGGCGTCGCCTGGCTGGTCGATGCGCTGACCACCGGGCGGCTGCTTTCCCGGCTGCCGCGCGAGGTCCAGCGTGACGTGCTCGACCTGTTCACCAAGTCCGCGCGCGAGTTCCTCACCCCCTGGTTCGAGAGCGCGGCTGTACAGGCGGCGTTCGGCTTCGACGCGGTTGTCGGCAACTATGCCAGCCCCGACACGCCGGGCTCTGCCTATGTATTGCTCCACCACGTGTTCGGCGAGGTCAACGGCCACAAGGGCAGCTGGGGGCATGTCATCGGCGGGATGGGCAGCATTACCCGGATGATGGCCGAGGCCTGCGCCGAGCAAGGCGTCGAGATCAGCCTGAACAGCCCGGTCGATCAGGTGCTGGTCGAGGGCGGGCGCGCCACCGGAGTGCGGCTGGCAAGCGGCGAGGAACTGCGGAGCCAACGCATCATCGCCAATGTCGGGCCAAAATTGCTCTATGGGAAGATGGTGCCGCGCGCCGCACTTCCGCAAGACTTCGCGCGGCGGATCGATGGCTACGTTTGCGGATCGGGCAGCTTCCGGATGAACGTCGCGCTCGACCGGCTGCCCGATTTCACATGTCTGCCCGGGGCCGAAAACCCTTGGGGCGAGCATCTGCGCGCAGGCATCGTCATCGCGCCCAGCCTCGATTACATGGACCGCGCGTTCAGCGATGCCAAGGTGCACGGCTGGTCGCGCGAACCGATCGTCGAGATGCTGATCCCCTCGCTCGTCGACGACAGTCTGGCGCCCGCGGGGCATCATGTCGCGAGCCTGTTCTGCCAGCAATTCGACCCCAAGCTCGACTGGACGCCCGAGCAGGAAGCGGCGGCTGCGGACACGATCATCGATACGGTCGAGGCGCACGCGCCTGGCTTTCGCGCTTCGATCCTGGGCAAGCAGGTGCTCAGCCCCAAAGGTCTGGAGCGCACCTTCGGCCTGATCGGCGGCGACATCTTCCATGGCCGGATGAGCCTCGACCAGCTCTGGGCCGCGCGCCCGGTGCTGGGCCATGCCGATTATCGCGGGCCATTGAAGGGGCTGTACATGTGCGGATCGGGCACGCACCCCGGCGGCGGCGTCACCGGCGCGCCGGGGCACAATGCGGCAAAGGTGGTGCTGGCGGACAAGAGATGGCGGCGGGGGTGACCCTCTCCCCTCCCGCCCGCGGGAGGGGAGAGGCCTCTGTTACCCCTTCGCCAGCCGCGCCGCAGACGCCAGCTTGATGAATGCCCACACCTCGCTATCGAAGCCGGGATCGGCCTGAACCGGCCAGTTGGGCATGTCGTCGTACATCTTCATCGTGCCCTGCATCATCGCCGGGCTAGCGACCTGGGTGAAGGGCTTGAGCAATTCGAACCAGCGCGCGACAAAGCCCGCTGCGGCCTCGCTGGCAGGGTCCATCGGCAGCGCGGCCTTGATTGCGTCGCCCAGATCCTTCCATTGCGCGGCATAGGCCTCGTTATCGAAACCGGGCGTCATTGCGTCCATCTTCTCGGCCCATTCGGCCTGCTCTTCGGGGGTGAAATAGCGGTCGGTCACCGCCTTCCATTGGTCTTGTGACATGGTTGTCGTGTCCTGTTGTTCGTGTCGGATCAGCGAGCAGAAGGTCTCTGCATCGATGGGCTCGCCGCGATCGATGCGTGACTTGACGGAAACGAGAAGTGCCTGCGCATCGGATATGCGCCGCGCCTGCGCCTCGAGATGGTCGAGCTGTGCGGTGATCAGCCCGTGAAGATCGATCCGCCGGTTGGCGGTCAGCCGCTGGATCTGCGCCAGCGTCAGCCCCGCCTTCTTGAGCGACAGGATCAGGTTCAGCCGCTCCAGCGCCGCCGCATCATAATGCCGCCGCCCCGACGCGGTCCGCAACGGCTCCACCAACCCCCGCGCCTCGTAAAAACGCAGCGCGCGGGCGGTGAGACCGGTGAGCCGGGTAACGGCGGCAATGTCGAGCGAATCAGCCATGAGCTGCTTATGCCACTTGACGCTGCGTCAGCTTCAAGGGGAATTTTTCAGCCCTATCGCCTCCCGCTTGCGGGAGCGGATAGGCACTGCGCACCTCCTCCCGACTTTCCGCATGACGTGCCCCGCCCCATGAGTCATGATCGCGCCCGGAATAGCGAGGTGCACCATGCGGAAGCTGGCCTGTTTTCTGTTCATCTCGCTCGACGGCGTGGTCGAGGCGCCCGACACTTTTGTCCGGCCCGAGCTGTATCAGGACTTTTCGCCGCTGATCGCGCAGTCGATCGCCGGGCAGGACCTGGTGCTGATGGGCCGAAAGATGTACGAGGAATGGTTCGCGTTCTGGCCGACCTCCGACATCCAGCCGTTTTCGGGCTTCATCAACACGGTGCCCAAGCTGGTGGTGTCCGGCACACTGACATCGACCGAATGGCAGGGCTCGTCGCTGCTGGCAGGCGACGTGGCAACCGAGGTCGCCTCCCTCAAGGCCACCGATGGCGGTACCATCGGGGTACATGGCATCGCGCTGATCGAGTCGCTGATCCATGCACGACTGATGGACGAACTGCATTTCGTGCTCGTTCCTGCGATGGCAGGTTGCGGACGGCGACTGGTGTCCACGGCTGCCGAGGCGATCCAGCTCGACCTGATTTCTGCGCAGACGACCCCCACCGGATTGCAGCACCTTGTCTACACGCTGCGGTTAGGCTGACGCCGCTTCCACGCACCCGGTTTGTCCCATTTTCCGCATGACGCCACGCAGCCGATCCGCCATTGTCGCACCCGATGCGTGCCTTGATCCTTCGCCGGCTGTTGACCGCAATCCCCACTTTGCTGCTGGTCCTCATCGCGTCGTTCGCGCTGATGCGGTTTGCGCCGGGGGGGCCGTTCGATGGCGAGCGGCCGCTGGCGCCCGAGACGCGCGCGGCGCTGGAGGCCGCTTATGGGCTGAACCTGCCGATGGGCGAGCAGTTCGCGCTGTTCTTGCGCCGCACGCTCGCCGGCGATTTCGGGCCGAGCCTGGTCTATCGCGATTTCACCGTCACCCAGTTGATCGCCGACAGCCTACCGGTGTCGCTGACCTTGGGCGGGCTGGCGATACTGCTGGCGCTGGCGCTTGGGTTGGCCGCCGGGACGGTCGCCGCGCTGCGGCCGGGTGGCTGGGCGGATGAGGCACTGATGCTGTTGGCGACCATCGTCACGGCGCTACCCAGCTTTGTGACAGGGCCGTTGCTCGCGCTGATCTTCGGGCTGTGGCTGGGGTGGCTGCCGGTCGGCGGGCTGGGCGATAGCCTCACTAGCGCGCCGCAATTCTGGATGATGCCGGTGATCGCGCTGGCGCTGCCGGTCGCAGGAGCGATCGCCAAGCTGGCGCGTGCAGGCCTCGCGGCGGCGCTGGCCGATCGGCTGCCGTCCGCGCTTTCGGGCGGGCAGGCGCAGCGGGTCGCGATCGCCCGCGCGCTGGTGTCAGAGCCGCAGATGCTGGTGCTGGACGAGGCGACGAGCGCGCTCGACCCGCTGGTGGGCGCGCAGATCGTCAAGCTGCTCAAGCGGCTGCAGCGCGAGCAGCACATCGCGATGCTGGTGATCACCCATGATCTCGCGCTGGCGGCGCAGTTCTGCCACCGTGCGCTGGTGCTCGATGCCGGGCGGATCGTGGAGGCGGGGCCGATTGTGGAGCTGATCGCCGCCCCGCAGGCGGCGATGACCCAAAGGCTGGTGGCCGCAAGCTGACGCCTGCGACCACCACCCCCCTTGCAAAGGGTCAGCGGGTCAGAACTTGACCGTGCCGGTGACGAATACCTGGCGCGGGTTGCCGTAGAAGGCCGTCGCCACGCCTTCGGTGCCCAGCGTCGGGATGAAATTGCCCGCCGCATTGCGCGTCGGCGTTCCGTCGGGCGCGGTCGCGAGGAACTGGTAGCCCGAGGTGATGTACTGCTTGTTCAGGATGTTCTTGGCGTTGAGGCCGAAGCTGAACCGGTCAGCATCATCGCGCCAGATCAGCGCGGCATCCCAAAGCGCATAGCCCTTCTGGTCGAGGAACGGGCTGGGCGTTTCGAACTGGAAGGTCTTGCTGCGATAGCTGACCGTGGTCGACGCGGTGATCATCCCCGAGAAGGCCGGAAAGGCGCCGGTGAAGGTGCCCGATGCGGTCCATTTGGGGGTGTTCTGGATGCGGCGCAAATTGGCGACGTCGATGTTGCGCGCATCAATGAAGCGCTTGTATTCGCCATCGATGTAACCCAGCGTGCCATTGAAGCTCAGGAACGAACCGTCGCCGGCAAAGTCGCGGGCGAACACGGCGTTGCTCTCGAATTCCAGGCCCTTGAACTCGGCCTTGCCGGCGTTGGTGGTGACACCGATGAAGGTGTCGTTGGTGCCGTCGCCGTTCGAATCGAAGCCTGCGGACCCGGGCACCTGCACATTGGTATAGTCGGCGTAGAAGCCGGTCAGCGCGATGTTGATCGCATTGTCGGCAAAGCTACCCTTCCAGCCCAGTTCATAGCTGTCCACCGTCTCAGGCTCGAAGCTCAGGAAGTCGAAGATTTCCTGCTGGCTGCGCACACCGTCGCGGTTGGTGTCGGGCGCGGCGGTCGAAAGGCCGCGCGGATCGAAGCCGCCGCCCTTGAAGCCCTGCGAGTAACTGGCGAACAGCAGATGATCGCTGTTGGGCTTGAAGCTCAACGACGCGCGCGGGTTGAAATCGGTAAAGCGCGCCTGGCCGTTGAAGTTCGAGGTGGTGGCGAGCACCAGCGGGGTGCCGCCGAACTCGGCAGAGCGGCCCAACTTGGTCTGGCGCAGGATGGTCGAGTTGCGCTTGTCGACGGTGTAGCGACCGCCCAGGGACAGCGACAATTGATCGGTGAAATCATAGGTGAAATCGCCGAATACCGACCAGGTATCGGTGCGCACGTCGCCGGCGGTGAAGGCGTTGAGGTTGGCGACCGTGGTGAACAGCAACACATCGAACGCGGTCGAAGCCTTGGCGTCCAGATAATAGAAGCCGACCAGGCCCTTGAGGCGGCTGCCTTCATACAGCAGCTGGAATTCCTGGCTGATCTGCTCGTTGCGATACAGCGCAGGCACATCAACATCGATCGCGGGCAGCGCGTCGAAATCGATCGGGGTGAAGCTGTCATCCTTGCGCCAGGCGCTGATCGACCGGAAGGTCAGCGTGTTGGTCAGTTCTGCGGAGATGTTCATCGCCAGGCCGTAAGCCTCGATGTCCTGCTTGGGCGCGTTGAGGCCGGCGCGGGTGTCGTAGACATCGCGCAGCACCGGAGTTCCGCTGCGGATGCCGGGGATAAGGCGGTGGCCGTTGCGCGGATCGGACTTGTCGCGGGTATAGTCGCCCGAAATGCGGATCATGATCGGCGCGCCGTAGCCGCCGATTTCGAGCGTGCCGCGGCCTGCATAGACATCGCGGTTGTAGTTCTCGAGCCCGCGGATGTTGAGGTTGTCGCCAAAGCCGCCGCGCGACAGCCGCGCGAAGGTGCCGCCGACGCGGACGATATCGCCGATCGGAGCCGACACGGTGACCACGCCATCGGCCTGGTCATAGGTGCCATAGGTGCCGCGCACCTTAAGGCTGAACTCCTGCGGCAGCATCTTGGTGACGTACTTGACCGCGCCGCCGATGGTGTTGCGACCATAAAGCGTGCCCTGCGGTCCGCGCAGGACCTCGATCCGCTCGACCTCGTAGATATCGAGCACCGCAGCCTGCGGGCGGTTGAGATAGACATCATCGAGATAGATGCCGACGCCCGCCTCGAAACCGGGCACCGGATCCTGCTGGCCCACGCCGCGGATGAACGCGGTGAGGGTCGAGTTGGTGCCGCGCGAGTTTTCTAGCGTGGTGTTGGGGGTGATCTGCGAAATGTCGGTGATGTCGAGCGCGCCCTGGTTTTCCAGCCGCTCGGCGGAAAAGGCGCTGATCGCGATCGGCACATCCTGCAGGTTTTCCGCACGGCGCCGCGCGGTCACGACGATCACGGAGCCATCGGCCGAGGTCGTGGCGGCCTCTTCCTGCGTGTCCTGCGCCTGGGCGATGGCGGGAAGCGCGGTCAGCGCAGCTGCTGCAACCCCCAGCGTCAGCGAGGCGCGCGCGGCGGCAAAGCGGGTGAACCGAAACGATGACATAATATTCCCTCCATCATCCAAACCTGAAGTCCCGCGGTGCGCCGGTTCATCTGTTGACCGGCCTTGCGCAAGGCGTGAATGTTCATTAGTGAAAGTTGAACCAGCTTTCAACTCTTATCCGTTTGGGGGAGACAAAGCCGGAGAGATCGGCCAGACGTGTTGCATCAGTGCATCATGTGCGGCGGTGGGAGTGGATTATGGCGGCACAGGCACCTGACCCAATCGGGGATGAGGCGGGCGACCCGTCCGAAAGGCCGGGCAAGACACCCCGCACTGCGCGTGGCCGGGCGACCCTGCGCAAGCTGCTCGACGCAGCCGCGATCGAATTTGGCGAGCGCGGTTTCCACGAGGCCTCGATCAGCGGCATCACCCGCCGCGCGGGCACGGCACTGGGCAGTTTCTACACCTATTTCGATTCCAAGGACGAAATCTTCCGCGCGCTGGTGCAGGACATGTCGGCGCAGGTCGGCGTGCACGCTGCCGCCGCGATGCAGGAGGCCAAGAGCGCGCTGGATCGCGAACGCGCCGCGCTCAAGGGCTTTCTGGAATTCGCGCGCGAACACAAGGAAATCTACCGGATCATCGACGAGGCCGAATTCGTCGATTCAGACAGCTACCGCGCGCACTATCAGGTCACCGCGTCGCGCATTCTGGCAAGGCTGAAGGCTGGCGCCGAGACCGGCGAACTGCGCGACGATGTTAGCGAGCTCCACGCCTGGGCGGTGATGGGGATGAACGTGTTCCTCGGCCTGCGCTACGGCATCTGGAGCGAGGACCTCGCCCCCGACGCGATCGCCAGCGCGGCGAACGACTTCATAGCGCGCGGGCTGAAGCCTTGAAGGTCATCAAAGTGGTTGCGTCCTGACCCGGCATTCCCGCGAAAGCGACAATGACGGTGCCTGCGCTCGCCTCAGTCACTCGCCATCAGCAGTTCGGGCAGATCGCCGCTCGATCCCCGCGCTTCGTCGATAATGAACCGGCGGATCAGGCCGGTGCGCCCGACAATCTGCATGCCCAGACGCCGCACCAGCGAAGGCGCGCTGCCCGGCAGGCCATAGAGCCGGTTGAGCACATCGGTGGCGCCCGCCATCATCGCGTTGTCGAGCATCCGCCAGTCCTGGTAGCGCTTGAGCTGCGCCAGATCGCCCGGATCGAGCCCCAGCCGCGCGCCCTCCCCCAGCACCTGCGCCAGCGCCGCGACGTCCCGAAGCCCAAGGTTCAGACCCTGCCCCGCGATCGGATGGATGATGTGCGCGCTGTCGCCGACCAGCGCGATGCGCGGCGCGACCATGGCGCTGGCCTGGCACAAGGTCAGCGGCCAACTGCTGCGCGGCGTCACGGGGGTGATTTCGCCCAAAAAACCACCGCTCATCTTGGTGAGTGCTGCACCGAACGCGCGGTCGGACAGCGATACCCACGCATCAGCCTTGCCCTCGGGCACCGTCCAGACGATCGAAGCCATCGCGCGGCCGTCGTCGTCGTCGTCGTTGAGCGGCAGGATCGCGACCGGACCATCGGGATAGAAGATCTCGAACGCAGTGTTCTGGTGCGATTTCTCCAGCGTCACCGCGGTCACGATGCCGCGCTGGCGATAGGACCACTGGCCCAGCGTGATCCCGGCAATGTCGCGCGTCGGCGACATCCGGCCCTCTGCCCCCACCAGCAGCGATGCCGAAAACGCCCGGCCATCGGCGAGCGTGATCGTCGCACGATGCGCATCGACCGCGCGGGTCGCAACGTCTGCGCCCATCACCAGATCGATATCGCCATCGGCGCTCGCGGCCTCGAACAGCGCTCCGCGCAACAGGCTGTTGGGAAGCATCACCCCCATGCCCTCTGCGCCCGCATCGAAATCGAGCCCGCCCTTGCGAAGACCGTCGCTCACCGCGATGCGATCGATCGGGCAGGCATCGCGCCACAGGCCATCGGCCAGTCCGAGATTCTGCAGCATCTGCCAGCTGGTGCTGGCGAGCGCCGAGGCCCGGCCGTCAAAGCCCGGATCGGCCAGCGTCTGCGGGCTGATCCGGTCGATCACCCTGACGGAAAGGCCGCTGCGCACCAGCGCCAGGGCAAGCGCAAGGCCAGCAGGCCCCGCGCCCATGATCAGGATGTCGCTATGCTGCGCTGAAATGTGGGTATCGGTCATGCCTCCAATGTAGGGCGCAACATCCGCTCTGAACAGGGGCTTTGCCGTCCGGAGTCCGGCTCAAGTCCTTGCTTGACGCGGAGTCCGTCCTCTGCGCAAAATGCACGACATTTACCATATTGCCGGAGTTGAACAGGATATGGCCAGCCGCGCCGCCACCAGAAACGCGCCCGATTGGCGCGACCTGATGCGTCAGAGCCTGTTGCGCAGCGGCAGTCTGATCCTGTCGCTGACCTTGTTCGCGCTCACCGCATTCGTCGCGGTCTCGCTGATCACCTATCACCAGACCGATCCGTCGTTCAATACCGCCGCCGGGGGTCCGGTGGACAACTGGATGGGGATGACAGGCGCCTGGATCGCCGATTTCATGCTGTTTCTCGCCGGCCCTGCCAGCGCGCTCGCCCTGCCAATCACCGCCATCCAGGCGCATCGGATGTGGATCAACCGCCCGCTGGGCCACTGGCGGCGCGCGGTGCTGGCCACGCTGGTCAGCATCGTGATGCTTGCGGTCGCATCGGCGGTGTTCTTCGGAGAGGCCGCGCAGCATTTCCCCGCCGGGCCTGGCGGCCTGACCGGTCTGGTCGGCGCGCGCGGGATTCAGGCTCTGGGTGGATTGCTGCCGCCTGCAGGCGTCGCCTGGGCGGTCTATGGCACCGCGGGCTTGCTGGCGCTTGCCGGCACCTTGCTGGGCTGGAAGGCGCTGGGTCTCGAGCGCGGGCTGCTGCGCATGCCGCCGATCAAGGTGAGCGTTCCCGAAGCGCTGTTCCGCAAGCCGATCGGCCCGGTGATCGAGGAAGGCGACGAGGACGCAGCCGAAGATGCCGCGGAAACCCCGCGTCCGGCGCTCGCCGCCCCGCGCAAGGAGGCCGTGCCCGACAACCGCCCGCCGCCGGAGATCACCGAGCCATCGCTGCGCCCCGCCAAGGCGCAGCTTGGCCCCAAGAGCAAGCAGGGCGACTTTTTCGGACCTTATGACCTGCCCTCTGTCGACCTGCTCGACCCGCCACCGACCAGCACCGGCCCCGCACTCGACAAGATCGCGCTCGAACGCAATGCCCGCCTGCTCGAGACGGTGCTCAGCGACTTCAACGTCAAGGGCGAGATCACTGCGGTGCGCCCCGGCCCGGTCGTCACCCGCTACGAACTGCTCCCTGCGCCGGGCATCAAGGCCAACCGCGTCATCCAGCTTGCCGACGATATCGCGCGCAACATGTCCGCGCGCTCGGCGCGCGTCGCGGCGATCCCGTGCCGCAAGGAGCTGGGCATCGAGCTTCCCAACCAGCACCGCGATGCCGTGGTGCTGCACGAGATGATCGGCTCCAGCCATTTTGCCGAGAACACAGGCCAGCTGCCGGTGATCCTGGGCAAGAACATCTCGGGCGATCCCGTCATCGCCGATCTGGCACCGATGCCGCATCTGCTGATCGCCGGCACCACCGGATCGGGCAAGTCGGTCGGGCTCAATGCGATGATCCTGTCGCTGCTCTACCGGATGACCCCCGAGACGCTGCGGCTGATCATGATCGATCCCAAGATGCTCGAGCTGTCGATCTATGACGGCATCCCGCATCTGCTTTCGCCGGTGGTGACCGAACCGCAAAAGGCGATCCGCGCGCTCAAATGGGCGGTCGAGCAGATGGAAGAGCGCTACCGGATGATGAGCGAGCTCAAGGTCCGCAGCCTGGTCAATTTCAACGACAAGATCCGCGTCGCCAAGGCCAAGGGCATCCCGCTGGGCGAGGAAGTTCAGACCGGCTGGGACCCCGTCAGCGGCCAGCCGCAATACGAGAAGAAGCAGCTCGACTACGAGCCGATGCCGCAGATCGTGGTGATCGTCGACGAGCTTGCCGACCTGATGATGACCGCGGGCAAGGAAGTCGAGTTCCTGATCCAGCGGCTGGCGCAGAAGGCGCGTGCGGCGGGCATCCATCTGATCATGGCGACCCAGCGACCCTCGGTCGACGTGATCACCGGCGTCATCAAGGCCAACCTGCCCACCCGGATCAGCTTCCACGTCACCAGCAAGATCGATTCGCGCACCATCCTGGGCGAACAGGGGGCCGAACAGCTGCTGGGCAAGGGCGACATGCTGTACATGTCGGGCGGCAAACAGGTCGAACGCGTCCATGGTCCGTTCGTATCGGATGAAGAGGTCCGCCGCGTCGCCGATCACTGGCGCTCGCAGGGTGCGCCGGATTACATCCAGGCGGTGACCGAAGAGCCCGAGGATGGCGGCTTCGCGCTCGATGGCGCGAGCCTCGACGACACCCCCGAAGAACAGATGTACCGCAGCGCTTGCCAGATCGTGTTCGAAAGCCAGAAGGCATCGACCAGCTGGCTGCAGCGCCAGTTGCGTATCGGCTACAACAGCGCCGCGCGGCTGGTCGAGCGGATGGAAGAGGACGGTTTTATTAGCGCGCCCAACCACGTTGGGCGCCGCGAAGTTTTCCGCGACAAGGACGGCAACCCGCTCTGATCGCGCAGAGCGGGTTGACCGCGATCAGTCGTGTCCGGCGACCTTGATCGGCTTGCCGAGCAGCGTCTTCACATAGATGCGCTGGACCATCACATAGACGACAACGGTCAGCGGCGCGGACAGCAGAACGCCCAGAAAGCCGAAGATAAGCCCTGCGGCAACCACTGCAAACAGCAGTACGGCGGGCGGAACGTCTACTGCATGCTTCTGGATCATCGGCTGGAGGAAGTTGCCCTGCAGCTGCTGGACCACCAGGAACAGGCCGATCGTCCAGAGCGCCGCCGTCGGCGAGACGGTGAACGCCAGCAGCACGGCGGGCACGCCGGCGATGATCGGTCCGACCATCGGAATGATGTCGAGCAGGCCCGCGATCACGCCGAGACCGCCCGAAGCCGGAACGCCCAGCACCCACAGCCCCACGCCAGTCAGGACAGCCACGACCAGCGACGACACCGCCTGTCCGACCATCCAGCCGCGCAGGCCGCGCGATGCATCATCCAGAGCGTCGGCGACCGGCCCTTCCGCCCTTGCGGGCATCAGCAGCAACAGGCCACGCCGGTACACCATCGGATCGCTGGCGATGAAGATCGCGCCTACGAGCACGAGTACGAAGTTCGCGATCCCATTGGTCGCGGTCATGGCAAATCCGCCCAGACGCGCGGCCATGCTGGAGATGTCTCCGGTTCCCTGGCGGATCATGTCGCGGGTCGAATTGCCCAGGCCGAACTGGTCGAGCTGCGCCTCGACGCGATCGATGGCAGGGGGAATGCTCTGCTGGATGGTGTCAAACTCGTTGGTCAGCTGCGATCCGAACAGTGTGAAGACCCCGGCAAACACGCCGATCGTCAGCAGCACCGAAATGGCAAGCGCGGGCCCGCGGCTCATCTTGGTATATCGGCACACCCGGCTCGCCATCGACGAGAACACCGCGGCCAGCACCAATGCCGCAAACACCATCATGAGGAAGCCGGCGAGTTCGATGATCAGCCAGGCGACCCCGAGAATGGCCACGACGACCATCGTTATGGCAGCGACCCGGCCCGCTCCCCACACGCCATCCCGGCCGTCACGATCTGCAGGCTCCATTAAATCAGTCTTTCACAACAGAGGAACGCCACCGGCCGGAGGCCAGTGGCGCATTTGGTGGGTGGCGACATGGATATCACCGGTGTTGAACTTGGAAAAGCGAAGACGCGCTGTGGGCTGCAGCCGCGTTGACGACAGCCCGCCGTGCGACTGCTCAGGTAACCTTCTTGTAGACGAAGGTACCCAGGACGAACAGCGCGACCGCGATCACGACAGCGATCCAGAACAGGATTTTGGCAAGGTCCCAGGCAAAGCCGGCAAGCCCGCCGAACCCAAGGACGCCCAGCACAAGGGCGATGATGGCAAAAATCAGGGCGGCTCTCAGCATGGCGTGGTCCTTGTCGCGGGTCTGGCAGTAACGCTTGTCATGACGTTACGCGAAGGCGCGCCAAAAGGTTCCGCAACAGCGGCAGTCCGAGCAGACCGTACCGTCAGGCTAGAGGGTCAGATCGAGAAGCTGGAGCCGCAGCCGCAGCCGGAGGCCGCGTTGGGATTGGTGACCTGGAAGGCCGATCCACCGAGCGATTCAACGAAATCGACCGCACTGCCGCGCACCAGGTCGAGGCTCATCTCGTCAACGACCAATGCGACGCCGTCACGCAGTGCAACCGTATCGCCGTCCTCGGGAGCATCGGCGAGCCCGAAGCGGTACTGGAAACCTGAGCAGCCGCCGCCTTCAACCGAAAGCCGCAGCACCGCAGGCTTGCCTTGCTTGGCCGCGATCGCGGCAACGCGGCTTGCCGCACTGGGGGTGAGGATGATGTCGGCGGTGGCTGTGGTGTCCATGGGCTCGATATAAGCCTTTCGGTCGGGCGCCACAAGCGGTCAGCACGCAGACACCAGGAACGCACGGCCTGCGCGCACAAAAAAGGGGCCGGTCCGAAGACCGACCCCGATTTTTTGCTGCCTGATCTTGCGATCGGGCGAGTGGCTTACATGCCCGAACCCGGACCGTAGGTGATTTCCACGCGACGGTTCTGCAGTTCGCGAACGCCATCGGCGGTCTGCACGCGGTTCTTGGTTTCGCCAAAAGCCTGGGTGCTGATCGCGCTTGCCGGGATGTTCCGCGAGACCAGATAGGCCTTGACGGATTCGGCGCGGCGCTGGGACAGACCGACGTTGTAGGTTGCTGCACCCGAACGGTCGGCGTGACCTGCGAGCATGACCGGGACCGAACCACAGCTGCCATAGGCTGCCACGGCGTTGTCCAGAATGGTCGCTGCTTCCGGCGTGATGTTCGACTTGTCGAAGTCGAAGAACACGATGTACGGACCCTTTTCGCAAACCGGCGGAGGCGGCGGCGGAGGAGGCGGCGGGGGCGGCGGAGGCGGGGG